>JAKSQF010000044.1 GCA_024404235.1 Clostridia bacterium
AAAATTGACGGTGTTACGGTTGCGACCGATTACGTAGATGCCGCCGTTGTGGACGAAAATCTGCAATACACTTCCGAGCCGAATCATACCGCTTGCGATATCAACAGCAATGAAATTTTCTTTGCGTTTTGGGGAAGCGAAGGTAATATTATCAGCGCTTATCAGGACGAAAACCCCTATGCACATCAGGGAATACGGGGTGATTTCAACGAAAACACCGCCATTGATTCGGTCGACCTTGTGGCGCTGAAAGCCGTTCTTTTGGGAACGGAGGAATGCGACGAAACAGCAGATTTCAATAACGACAACACCGCCGACGTGCGTGATTTGGTGGCAATGAAGCGGCATCTTGCACCGGCAAGGGCGCACGAAAGATCCGGCCGACTTGTGGTCGGTATTCAGGAGCATTTGGAAGAGGATGCCACAAAAACGGCGGCCTATATTGCCGAAGCTTCCGCAACCTTGGGGGCAAGGTCGTACCGATTGAGTATGCCCATCCACTATATGTTCCGTCCCACCGTTTCGGGCGGCGTTGAAATTCGGTATGAACATCTGAACCGTTTCCGTGAAATGGTGCGTCAGTTGAAAGCCAACGGCATTGACGAAATTCTTTACGTATCCAGCGGTTTTGTGGAACCCTACGGTTATGATGATCCGCTGAAAACACACGGCAGTACCGTGCCCGATCCGATAAAAGAACCGGAAAATTATCAAAACTGGTTGCAGGTCAATGCGGCGGCGTATCGAATGTTGGCGCAGGAATTCCCCGAACTGAAATACTTTGAACCGTTTAACGAAATCAACGTGGACGAGGGAAGCGGTTTGGAAAAATACGGCGTCAATATGCAGTCTTCGGCAGAAGAACACGCCACGCACAAGTATACGGTGGAAGAGCGTGCCGGCATTATGGCCGACCTTTGCTGGTATATTTCCCGTGCGGTGAAATCGGTCGACCGCGCCAATCAGGTCACGACCCCGTCCATCAGCTTTAATATTGTTTCCCACGTTGAAAGCGACTTTTTAGAGGCGTTTTATAACTGTATGGAATCGGGCGTTTACCCGAGAGGTCAGCGCTGTGGTGATATCAACACCAATAACTATTTTACCGTTTTGAACATCCATTCTTATAAAGGGTACAGCCCGACGAATGCGGATGTTGACGGCTGGGTGGCCGAAATCGACGGAATGTATGACGTGGTGCGCAGACATAACGATACTGCAAAACCGGTGTGGATGACCGAAACCGGCTGTGCCGACAGTGCGGGCCGAGATCGTGTCGGCGAGAATATCGTCGGTGCGTTGCAGGCCGTTGAAACCCGCCTGCCTTATATAGATACCGTACATATTTACAAGCTTGCAAATGCTTCAAACAAGGGCGGTGCCGTCGTGCATGAAACGAACTACGGGTTATTCTGCTCGGGCGATGATGCCGTGAACCCCTACGGTATTAAGAACTCCACAAAGATCGTATACAGTTATCTGCATAACGGATCGACCGATTATTCGCCGTTGTATGCGTTGGCAAACCGTTACGCAGGGTAAACCGGCGTCGGTTTTATTTGACTTTTCTACTCGGGTACAGTATATTGTAGTTATTTTATTTCAGGAGGCGGTAAAATGAATTTTGAAGAATTGGCGGCCGAACGTTTTTCGGTACGAAAATTTGAACCGAAACATTTAGAACAGGCGGTCATTGATAGAATACTTGCCTGCGGGCATATTGCACCGACCGGCTGTAACAATCAGCCACAGCGCATTTTGGTGCTGAACACCGACGAAGCGTTGGAAAAACTGAAAAAATGCACGGTTTGTCATTTCAATGCCCCGACGGCAATGCTTGTTTGCTATAACAAGGATGAATCGTGGGTGCGCAAATACGACGGTGCGCTGTCCGCTCCCGTTGATGCCGCCATTGTAACAACGCTCATGATGTTGGCGGCACAGTCCCTTGGTGTGGGCAGTTGTTGGGTAATGCATTTTGACCCTGCCGCTATGCGAACGGCGTTCCACATCCCCGAAAACTGCGAGCCGTTGGCACTGCTTGTAATGGGGTACGCCGATAAGGATTACGCGCCGATTGAAATGCACGAAAAGGTACGGCCGATGGAAGAAACCGTTTTTTACGACAGCTTTTGATCAGAAACAAAAAAGATCCGACTCGATGAGTCGGATCTTTTTGTATATCTTGGATTTTGCTTATTCGCCCGTAGCCAACATCTTTTTCAGGTGAACAAGGTCACGCACGTCAAAGTATTTATCGCCGGTAGTGTCAAAGTATTTGGCACCGCGGATGCGCAACAATGCCTTGCGTATCGAAACAAGATCCTTGGCAGCCGGTGCACGGTCTTCATAACCGCACACGTCGCAGAAGCCGTCACTGTTTTCGTCTACGTGTGCCGCTTCATCCATTACGTTACCGCAATCGCAGTTCTTCCAGTGCTTTTCGGTGTCAAAATAGGTTCTGTAAACGTGGATGTGCGTGTTGTAACCGCAAACGTCACAAAGACCGTCGCTGTTTGCATCAATGTGCGGGGCAGTGGGAGCCGTTTCACCGCAGGCGCAGACCTTCCAGTGCGAACCGGGGTTGCTCTGGTATTCCTCGGCAAAGACGTGCTTGTGCAAATCGGCACCGCAGACGTCACACGATTCGTTGCCGTCTTCGTCAATGTGATCTTGGGTTTCCATGACACCGCACGGGCATTCTCTCATGTGGACCGTGTCCCAATTATACCAATCACCCCATTCGTGGGTTTCGTCCGTATGATTGGAGGGGATGCCTTCAATGTGCGTGTCACCGTAGATGTCTAAGTAATATTCGCCGTAGTCACGTTCAATTTCGTAGGATTCTTCACCGTCCGACGTAACGACCCACTTCGATACGTAGGGTCTTTCCATATCGCAGATGACGGCTGAACCGTCGGCCGGAATCAGTATGGAGCTGGTCCAAACGGGCATGCTCCAGTTTCTTCCGTTTTTCACCCAGCTGTTGGTAACGGTAACTTTATTGGGAAGGGTCGGGTCTTTGCCGCCCTTTTCCTTAAATACCGGCTCAATGGCAATATAGTGGAATTCGGTATCGATGATTTCAACCTCGCAGGTCGGTTCGGTCGAAATCAAGTCCCCGTAGGTATCCATTTCGCTGTCGACATAGAACCAACCGACAAAGTCATATTCATCCGGATCGACGTGATCATAATAGGTCATATGAACCGTTACCTTGTCGCCGACGTTTAGACCGTCCAAGTAGGTGCATTCTTCATCGTCACCGAAATAACCTTGGCCGCAACCGCCGTAACGGATGCTGATATTGGTGCCGTAGTCGTATCCGCCTCCACCGTAGAAAACGGGACTAATAACGGTGTTTCCGGTAATGGTCAGGTTGGAATTGTAAACGTCGGTAGTTCCGCCGTCTACGGTAACTTCAAAGTGATCGATGTATTTATCTCTACCGTCTTCGTCGACGACGCTCCAGTTGAGGTAAATATGCTGACCGTTAAATGCCATAAGGCTGTTTATTTCGGTTTCTTCGTTGCTGTTGAACGTTAAACCGTCCGTGGTGGTTACGCTGTAAATCTTCGGCAAATCGGTTTCTGCCGCACGAACGTACAGCGGGGCGCGGGCCCTTACACCGCGAAGCGTTCTGTAAACTGCACCGAAGGTGACGCTGAGACTGGTCTGGGGCTGAGCAACCCAACGGTCGGTGTCCCAATCGTAAATTTCCCAATGGTCGAACTGCTTGCCGACTTCTGCCCGTGCGCTTTCATTGTAGTTGAAGGTCACACCGTCGGCACTGCCGATGTAGTACTTGTTGTTGTGCATCGTCCAGTTGCAGTTGGTGCCCTGCGTTCTGAAATAATAGCATTCGGTAATGTCCGGCTCTTCAAGCGGCATTTCTTCCATATCTTCCATTAACGTAATGCCGTCATATTCACGGGGAGAACCGAAATGCGCCGTATCGGAATGATAGTAACAGCAGTTGTTTTCGTCAACGATAAACTCCTGACCGTCCGTGGTGTAGTAGGAGGTCGCATTTTTCAGCGTGAAATCAGCGTAGGTCCAGTCGAGCGTTCTGACCGACTGGATGCGCTCCATACCGTAGATGTTGAAATAATCTGCCCAAGCGTCATATAACTCTTCCAAACGGGAGCTGTTGGCGCCGTTTTGCGTGCCGTAATGGCAGCTTTCAACCAACGCAACAAACTCGTCATAGCTGTCAACGTAATCCAAAACAGCCCAGTTGTTACCGAATCTGTAACTGTCGTAATTTGAAGGCGGTCTGCCGTAAACGGTTCTGACGTAAACGGGACTGTTTTCACCGTGGTCAAAATACAGCAGATAGTCGCACTGGTAGTTGTCGTAGTGCGCGGTTCTGTTGTGGAAGATGTAATACATATAGGCGTTGTCGCCGACCCAATGCTCTTCCTCACGGCTCCAGTAAGACGAGTTGCCGTAGAACAGGTCGTTTGCCTTGTATTTAATATGCAGGTTTTTGTCCGGATAGATCGGTTTGATAAACTCGCTGTCCTCGTGGTAGCCGCAAAGCTCGCAGGTACTGCGGCTAATGCCCTTTTGCGCACCGCTTGCCTTTTTGACCACGACGGACGGACCCATTTTGTGGCTTGCCGGCGTCGAATAAACGTAACGGTAACCGCAGTCGGAGCAAACGTTGGCAGCTTCGCCCTCTTCGGTGCAGGTGGCTTCTTTTATAACGACTTCGTTGTTCCAATCAAAGTCGTGGCTGCTTTCACGGGCCGAATATTCCCGCAAACCGGTGGCGCTGTCTTCACGGTAGGAAAGCACGGCGTCTTCGCATCCGATCATTCCGGGGCAAAGGGTCCACTCGCCGAAATCACCCTTCCAATCACTGTAACAAGCGTAAATACCGATGTTGCGGTTGGCATAAACGTCAAAGGTCTTATCGCCGATTTTGTCACCGCCGTCGGTTTTCCAATAGGCGAAGGTTTTGTCGGCAAAGTCGGTTGCCGTAATGGTCACGGCTGTGCCGTAAGGTACGGAAAGCCGGGTAGAAGCATCGCTTTTCCCTCTTTCCGTAGCGGTTCCGCCCGAAACGAAGACGGTTACAAGCTCGGTGGCATCTTCGTCAGCTTCGGTTGCGAAAACGACTGCACTTGTCGGCAGGACGGAAGCAAGCACAAACAAGCACAAAAGTAAACTGAATAACTTTTTCATAAAGAACCCCTTTCAAAAAATTAAATTTACCATTTTCATTATATTATATGTAAGTGAAAAATGCAAGAAAAAAAGCGTGGGCATGGCAAAGTCCGTATTTCGGTACTTTGGCTGTGATAAAATGAAATCAACCTAAAAGAAAGGGGCAGTTTTTATGCCGGGCATTTTCGGAAATATGTTTGATTTCAACCACGACGGAAGGTTGGACGCGCTTGAACAGGGTGTGGAGTTTATGGTGCTGCAGGATATGTTGGAAGATGAAGAGGGGATGGAAGATTCCTTCAATATGGATGAAATGCGGGAAGGTGACGAGGATGAGTTTTAAGATCGGGTTTAGCGGCGGCACGGCCGAGCCGGAAAAAGAAATCCTGCAGGCGGCACCCGAAAAGAAACCGCTGCAGGCGAAAAAATCGGTCGTAAAGGTTTATTTTGCCGAAAGAGATTCGGCCTACGGATACTATAACGACGCTTTTGATTTGAAAGCGGGCGATTTTGTCTGGGTCGAGGGTAAACTGGAAGGCATCCTCGGCCGTGTGGTAGAGGTCAACTACAATTTCAAAATCAAGCTTTCCGATTACAAGCGGGTGATCGGCGTGGTCGATACGGGCGTTGGCGGAACGTTCTGCCCGCTTGGGTCGTATCTTGTCAAAAACAGTACAAAATCGGATTTCGATACCGTAAAAACGTGGTTTATGCCGCCGGAAAGCGAAGAAGAGGAATTGGCTTTCGGGTATGACGATTTTTCGTTTCCGATCGACGAATTGCAGCAGATAAATATTTCGGACAGCGAAGCCGAAAAGGGATTCGAGTATTTTAACGAGGGCAAGGTCGTTTATTTGGAGGTCGTGGACGGAAAAGGTGCGGCCATCGTGACCGGTCATCGTCCGTACGTGGTGGAGTTTTGCTATAAGGACGGCGAAATCAGCCACCTCACCTGTGAGTGCTATGCCGTATCAGCCTGCCGCCACGAATTTTCGGTGATGATCGCCCTTAAAACACTTTTGAAACCGGCGGAAGAAAATTGCGCTGAAATAAAGTTGAACGAAAACAATTTTGTCGCCATCCATAAGGTCGATTTTTTCCGCTTCCTTGTTGAAGCAAAAGAAACCGGCACGGTGACGGTGGAGCAATAATGATCAATGATATATCGCTTTGCGATATGATATACGGCTGACGCCGAATGATATAATATCCGTTCCTTTATATGCCGCAGCATATATCATCCACGCAGGCGGGTATCATACGTTAGTATATCACCCGTTCCGTTAGGAACGGATATCATAGAAAAAGCACCCGACTGTGTCGAGTGCTTTTTTCTTGGTGCGGGTAGCAGGACACAGATTTGCGATGCAAATCTGCACTGCTTGACGACCCAATGCTTCGCATTCGGTACCCGTCTGCACACCACAATCCTAAAACACAGTCCACCGGGCTGTTTTTCTTAACGGCTTGTGCCTTCTTAAGGTTCAAGTCCTGCAAAAACATAATAAAAACCGTCCCCAACCAAATGGTTGAGAACGGTTTTTGGTGCGGGTAGCAGGACTTGAACCTGTATGACCGTGAAGTCACTAGAACCTGAATCTAGCGCGTCTGCCAATTCCGCCATACCCGCATATTTAATTGTAACGCAATCTTTTGCGCAAAAATCATTATATCATAAACTTTACAAATGTCAAGAATAAATTTTAATATTTCCGCAAAAAACCGCCATCTTCGGGCGGTTTTCTTTCATTTTGCAAAGATGTCGGTGAATGTCGGTCTTTTTTCTGCTAAGATAACCGCGTCGGGAGGGAAAAGACTTGAAAGAAAACGATAAATTCTTCAAAACAACCTTAAAGTCGCTTTTGAATGAAAGGCTTTCACAGGCGGAAGCGCAGTCTCTTAAGGACGAGGGGTTTGGGTTAAAACACCCCACAAGAAAGACCGCCGTGATGATCGCACTCTACAAAAAAGCGGCCGGAGGCGACCTTTCGGCAATTAAGGAGCTGCGGGGCATCATCGGTGAAAACCGGGAAGATGCCCCCGCAGGCGGAACGGTGGTGATCGTGGATGATATCGGAAAGCAGGCTGTCACAAATCGTGGGACAGGGGTATGACGATTTTTGGAACTGCTCTTCTCGATACCGTGTGCTGAAAGGCGGCAAGGGCTCGAAAAAAAGTGCCACGACCGCGCTCAACTTTATTTACAGGTTGATGAAGTTTTCCGGCGCCAACCTGTTGGTGGTGCGTCAGGTGATGAATACCCACAGGGATTCCACCTTCGCACAGCTGAAGTGGGCGCAGGAACGCTTGGGGGTCGCCGCCCTTTGGCAGAACAACGTATCGCCCATGGAAATGACCTTTATACCGACGGGGCAAAAGATCCTTTTCCGTGGTTTTGACGATGTTCTCAAACTCGCATCCACCACCGTTCCGAAAGGCCACCTCAATTTTGTTTGGGTAGAGGAGGCTTACGCGATCGCCCGTGAGGCCGATTTCGATAAGTTAGACCTTTCCATGCCGCGGGGCAGTGTGCCGGCGCCGCTGTTTAAGCAGACGACGCTGACCTTTAACCCGTGGAGTGCGACCCATTGGCTGAAAAAGCGCTTTTTCGATGCACCATCACCGGAAACGGCGACCTTTTCGACCAACTACCTCATCAACGAATTCCTTGACGATACCGACCGCAGGGTTTTCGAACGGATGAAGCAGGACAACCGCCGCAAGTACGAGGTGGCAGGGCTCGGCAACTGGGGGATCGCCGAAGGGCTGGTTTACGAAAACTGGCAGGTCGGCGAGCCGCAGATCCCACCCGGGCAGGAATATCGCTGGCAAAACTTTTTCGGATTGGATTATGGGTACACCAACGATCCGACGGCCTTTATTGCGTTCAAGGTCAATCCGTTGGACAAGCAGTTGTTCATATTCGATGAGTTTTACCGCCGGCGAATGCTGAATCGGGATATTGCGGCCGAAATCAAGGCACGGGGCTTTGCAAAAGAGCGTATCCGTGCCGACAGCGCCGAGCCCAAATCAAACGACGACCTGCGGCGGATGGGAATTTCCCGCATTACTCCGTCGGTCAAGGGGGCGGACAGCATCCTCAACGGGATTGACCGCATTTCGGAATACCGCATTTTCGTGCATCCGAACTGCGTCAACACCCTGCGGGAGCTTTCGACCTACGCCTACGTGCCGGGCACACGCCTGCCGCGGGACAGCGACAACCACTTAATGGATGCGCTGCGCTATGCGTTCGAGGACGTCCGCTTTTTTCACCCTGAAAAGGAAACGGTGCCGGAACGGGGTCTGCCCGGCGGGATCCGGCAAAAAGATTTTTACGGAGGTTGGAACGGATGACGGTATTTTGGTGCTTTTTATACGGTGCGGTCGCCTTTGCGGCGGGTGTACTGCTGGGACAAAAAGGCCTAAAAGCAAAAGAAACCCTGCGTTCAGGCGGGAAATCGGTACCGAAGGCTGAGGCGTTGGCGGAAGAATACCGCAATTTCTTAAGCTACGACGGTACCCAACAACGATAAGGGAGATCAGAGAATGGAAGAAAACGTGAAGCTTCGGGAAGAAACCCAACCACAGGAATCTGCCGGAGAAGAACAGGCGGAAACGATCCGCATTCCGATCAAGTTTAATAAGGAAGTGCGTGAGCTGACACCGCAAGAAGCAGCAGACTATGCACAAAAGGGAATGAAATTCGAGTTGATCCAACCCGATTTCGAGCGTCTGCGCAAGCTGGCGCAAAGCCGAAAACAAAGCCTGCCGCAGTTGGTGGAGTCGCTTTGTAAAGACGACCGTGACCGCCGTTTGGCCGAATGGACGAGCCGTTGCGGGGACGAGGCGCTGGCCCGCCGTGTAATGGAATTGGAGGAGGTCGCCGCCCCCGACGATTCGTTTGCCGAACTACGTCAGAATTTCCCGGAATTTAACACTTTGCAGGATCTGCCCGAGGCCGTGCGCATCGCCTCGGCCGAAAAGGGCACCCGCCTGCTGGATGAATATCTGCGCTATCGGCTGGAGCAAAGCCGTCAGCGCCGTTTGGCCGAGCGTGACCGCAAGGATGCCGATGCGTCGGCGGTCGGCTCGCAGAAAAAGTATGCCGTCGGGACGGATCCCGTCCACACGGAGTTTTTACGCGGTATTTGGGGCAGATAAACCCCGCCGCAGATTTTAGGAGGAAACAGAATGCCTATCAATTCTTTGGAAACCGCAAGCAGATACTCGGAAGAGCTTGATACCCTGTTTGCACAAAAAAGTGTTACCGGCTTTTTTGCCGACAATGCGCTGGCAACGAAATTTGTCGGCGCAAAGACCGTGATCATCCCCGAAGTGGATTTTCAGGGTCTTGCCGATTACGACCGTGACAGCGGTTTTTCCCGTGGCAGTATCTCGGTCAGCAATACTTCTTACACTATGTCGATGGATCGCGCCCGCTCCTTGCAGATCGACCGTGAGGATATGGACGAAACCGGCATTGCCAACCTTGCCGGCAAGATTTTGGGCGAATACGTCCGCACCAAGGTCGTACCGGAATGCGATGCCTACGTTCTTTCCAAGCTGGCCGGTGTGGCCGCAAGCCGTGCAAACCTCATCAAGGGCGATGTCAAAGCCCCGTTTGCCGCTTTGTGCGAAATGATCCAGGCCGTGCAGGAAATCGTCGGTCACGACGAAGAGCTGGTCGCTTTTGTGGATAACGCCATCTATGCGGCCTTGCAGCAGTCGGAAGAATTCAACAAGACCGTTGCGGTCGATCAGTTCCGTCAGGGCAACGTCGACCTGACCGTCCGTTCGCTGAACGGTGTCGCCATCATTCCGGTCGTTTCGGAACGTATGAAGACCAGCTACACCTTCAACAACAACGCTTTGGGCGGCTTTACCGCCGGTCCGAACGCCCGTGAGATCTATATGCTCGTCTGCCCGAAGAAGGGCGCACACCTTGTGAAAAAGACCGAGCAGATGCGCATTTTCACCCCCGAACAGAACATCGACGCCGATGCGTATAAGTTCGATTACCGTATTTATTACGACGTCTTTGTTCAGAAGTCGGGTTTGGATGCCATTTGGGGCTGGGTCTCTCCGGCAGTTACCGTCAGCACTCAGCCGACCGATAAGTCGGTCACCGCAGGTGCCATTACGGGTAAACTGACCGTTGCGGCTTCGGCCGAATCCGGTACGCTGACCTATCAGTGGTATGAAGCTGCCGATGCACACGGCTCGGGTGCAGTAAAGGTTGCCGGTGAAACCGCCGCTTCCATGAACATCCCGACCGATCTTACGGCCGGTACCCATTACTTCTTTGTTAAGATGATCGTGGACGGCGTTGCCGCAACCGCTTCGTCTGTGGCAAAGGTTACCGTGGCTTAAAAACCTTTGGCAAACGTGCGGGGGAGTGAACGGTTGCTCCCCCGCAACACGGTATGGAAGGAGAAAACGGTATGAAATTTGAACCGACCGAGATTTTTCGCGAATATCGCGACGGGGTTCGGTATAAATCGGGATTGGGCGACCGCGGACTATACGAGCAAAGCGCTATAAACGAGCGCTTCTTCAACGGTGATCAGTGGTACGGTGCCAAGTGCGGTAACGACCGACCGTTAGTGCGGCATAACGTGATCCGCCGCATCGGGGAATTCAAAATGGCACAGATTTTATCTGCACCGATTGCCGTGCGTTTCAGCGCCGACGGTATTCCAGAAGTCCGCACCGGCACGCATGAACTCAGCCGGCGTAAATATGCGTTGGCAAAAGGAAAGACCCGTTTTGAAACACAGCGTACGGCCGAAGAAGTCAATTTGGTCATGTCGGCGCTGGGGGATTACCGCAACGTCACGGCCGAGCGTGTCGGGCTGACCGATCTGTGCGAGCGTGCCCTGCGCAATGCCTATATCAGCGGCACGGGGGTACTGTATACCTATTGGGACGATACCCTGCGCACGGGTCTTTATGCGGACGACGCACACAGTACACCCATCACGGGCGATATTGCCTGCGAGGTACTGCGCATAGAAAACGTCTACTTCGGCGACCCTTACGGCGATAACGTCGAGGATCAGCCGTATATCATCATCGCTTCCCGTCAGCAGGTGGAGGCCGTCCGCCGTGAGGCGTTACGTTTCGGGGCAACACCCCACGTTCTGCGGGAGCTTACCGGTGACGAGGACGGAAAAATCCTTGTTCTCACAAAGCTGTTTAAGGAATATAAAAAAGATGGGACCTATACGGTGCAGTGCATCAAGGTGACCGAACGTGCCGTGGTGCGTCCGCAGTTCGATACCCGTCTGCGAATGTACCCGTTGGCGGTCTTTAATTGGGAAAACCGCAACGGCTCGGTCTACGGCGACAGCGAGGTCACCTACCTTGTGCCGAATCAGATCGCCATCAACCGAATGATCACCGCAAAGGTGTGGGCCACCATGACGATGGGTATGCCGATGATGGTCGTCAACGGCGATACCGTGACCGATAAGGTCACCAACGACCCCGGACAGATCATTCGCATTTACGGCAGCAACGAGGACGTTGCCGGTGCGGTGCATTACGTCACCCCGCCCGATTTCGGCACGGGGTTGGATAAAAGCATTGATACGCTGATCGAAAACACCTTGACGCAGGCGGGTGCCAATGCCGCCGTTCGCGGTGACAGTGCGCCCGATAACGCCACCGCTATCATCACCCTGCGCAATTCGGCCGTTCTGCCGATGCGCCTGATGTGCAACCGTTTTTACGGTTTGATCGAGCAGCTTTCCCGTATCTGGGCGGATTTCTGGATCACCCAGTACGGTACTCGAAATATCCGCATCGAGGATGAAAACGGTACGTGGTATCTGCCCTTTGTGGCACCACG
>JAKSQF010000045.1 GCA_024404235.1 Clostridia bacterium
AGCGATAAATTTCAGTTTGTCGAACTAAAAGATAACCCACCGAAGAAGTGTTTATTCTCTTCGGTGGGTTTGTTCTGTCAAAATACTTCCTTATCGCCACGAGACAATCTCTGTCTGTGCTTTTGATTTTATTTCAACGGATGATCGTTATTTTTATAAATATCGCAGATGATTTTTTGGATCTTCAGCGCTTCCCTGCCCGAAATATCAAGCGGCTCTTCACTGGCAAGCGCCTTGTAATATTGGTCGATCTGCACGGCATGCTGTAATCCCCAATAAGCCTTGCCGCCCGAAGCCGTTAAATGCTCGCTTGGACGGTTATCGACCTGCTCGGTCGTGCCGTCGTTATAATAGAAAACTGCCTCGTCATAAGAAAGGCGAACACGCCCGTTTTCGCACAGCAGGCGCACCTCGATCGGCTCGTCCACAGGGTAGTTATTCATCGCAAAAAACGAAAGCATTACACCGTTTTCGTACTCAATAAGACCCTCAGCGCTGTCCTCGACCACCATTTTTTTATGGTGACGGTTATGAAGCGTCGACTGCACCGAAACGGGGGTGCTGTCGATCATCCAGTTGGCAAGATCAAGCGAATGGATGGCCTGATCAATAATCACACCGCCGCCCTCGTGTTCCCAAGTGCCTTTCCAATCGAACTGATCGTAATAAGCCTCGTCGTCACGGCACCAGGTCAGCACCACACGGGCGCCCTTTACAGCCCCTAAATGGCCGTCGGCGATCCGTTCCTTTACAGCCTTTGACGGCGTATTGTAACGGCATTGGAAAATAACGCCGTACTGCACGTCCTTTTCTTCGGCCAGCTCCACCGTTTCGACGGCGTCCTCATAACGGATGCTCATCGGCTTTTCGGAAAGCACGTTGATACCGGCACGAATGGCATCCTGCGCCACCACGGTGTGCAGATCGTGCGGCAGGCACAGATGCACGGCATCAAGCTTTATTGCACGGAACATTTCGTGATAATCATAAAATGCCGGCACGCCGTATTTTTCGGCCGCCGCATCCGCCTTTTCGGGAACGATATCGCACACGGCGACCAAATCGACCCGATCGCTGCACGCAATACTGTCAAGATGCATCGGCGAAATGGTACCGCAACCGATTACCGCCGCTTTGAATTTTTCCATAGTATTCCCTCTTACAGATTATTCAGGATATGGCAAACCGCCTTTAATTCCTGCGGCCTGACCTTATCTGCCGGACGGTTTTCCTTTACGCAGGCGGCAAAGTAACGAATTTCGTTGGCATAGGCGTTGGTGGCCGGCAGATCAATACCGCCGGTTTCGTTTTCGGCACCGGGGGTGCGGTCAATGGCGCCTTCGTCCACAGAATAAACCATAAACTTACCGCCGCCGCTGATAACGACCGCCTTTTCAAACTGGAAGCGGAAGCCGGCATCAAACGGAATGGGGGCGGCATACCACGAGGCTTCGGCCGTGACGAAAGCGTCGCCGAATTCGTAGGTCACGCAGAAATAATCCTGCTCGGGACGTTTGGAACGGTGGCTGTGTACCGCCGTCGGCTCGCCCAAAGCATAAACCAAAAAGTCGAGGTCGTGGATGTGTAAATCGAACGGCACAAAACCGCTGCGCTTTTCGTCCTGCATCCAGCCGTCCCAGCTCCAACCCGGAATGGGGCTTAAGCGGTGCATTTCGCCCGAAAGCAGTTTGCCGTACTTTTTCGTGTCAATCAGTTCTTTAATATATTCGTACTCATCCCACCAGCGCAGAACGTGTGCCACCATAAACTTAACGCCGTTCTTTTCGGCGCAGGCATACAGCTTTTCGGCATCCTCTTCATGCAAAGAAACCGGCTTTTCGCACAGCACGTTGATGCCCTTTTCCATCGCACGCATGGCATATTCCACGTGCAGGAAGGTCGGCAGGCAGATATCCAAAATATCCGGCTTTTCGGCTTCCAGCATCTCATCCATATCGGCATAGTGATGTAAATCGGGATACTGTTCCATCTGTTCGGGACGGATATCGCAAATACCCGCAAGGGTGACGTCTTCCATACCAAGCCACGCCGGAATATGTGCGCCGCTGATACCGCCGACGCCGATTAAACAAACCTTTAACATAAAGCACCCTCCCCGTAAACTTCGGTAATGATTTTTTCAAGATAGTTTTTGGCGTACAGAATATCCTCGTTCTGCTGATCGCCTTCAATTTCACGCTCGATGGTGACGTAGCGGTCATAACCCAGCTCGTGCAATTTTTTGAACAGCTCGGGGAAATTGGCCTTGCCGTCGCCCAAGCGGACTTCCCTACCTAAATCGTGACCGTTGGTGGGGTAAAAACCGTCCTTTGCGTGGATGTTGCGGACATATTTGCCGAAAACGTCCAGCGAATCGACCGGATTGGCCTTACCGTACAGAATCACGTTGGCGGTATCGAGGTTGACACCGAGGTTATCGCAATTTACCTTTTCAAAGCAGCGAAGCATGGTTACCGGCGTTTCCTGACCGGTTTCAAACAGCAAGTACTGTTCGTTTTTCTTGCAGTGCTGTGCCACGGTGCGCACCGCAACGCAGAACGGATTAAAATTGGGATCATTGGGGTTTTCGGGAATAAAGCCCATGTGGGTGACTACGTCCTCGATACCGAGTTTTTTCGCAAAATCGGCACCGGCGCAAAGCTGTTCCACACGCATCTGGCGGTATTCGGTCGGCACAAGTCCCAAAGTCAGCTGACCGTCATAAAAATCCCAAACCGACGGGCCCGTCCAGCCGCACCAAAATGCCGAAACGGTAATACCGTTTTCTTTTAACATTGCGTTCAGCGCTTCGGCGTTTTCATCGGTCCAAACCTTCGGCTCCCATGCCAACAGCTGGCAGGAATCGAAGCCGTTTTTGCGAAGGTTTTTGAACTTTTCATCCATACCCTTCATTTCATTAAAATAGACACACGTTCCGAGTTTCATAAAAATTCTCCTTTAGTCGTCCACGTCAAAGTGTTCTAAAATAGATTTTTTATTCAATGGCTTTGCATCGCCGTGTTTTACAAACAGCATAATGACCAGTGCCAACACCGAAAGTGCCACCGCATAGGGGAACAGCACACGATAACCGACACGGTCGATCAGAAGACCCGAAAGCAAGGGAGTGGCAATCTGTGCCGCCATGGAGAAGGTGTAATAGTAACCGGTATATTTACCGATATCCGCCCCGCTGCACATTTCAACGACCATCGGGAACGAGTTAACGTTGATGGCCGCCCAACCGATACCGACCACGGCGAAAACAACGTACATCAGCACCGAGGGTTTTGTTAAGAAGAAAGCCACACCGTAACCGACGATCATCATTGCAACGCCGACTAACACGGTCTTTTTACGACCGACCTTGCCCGACAAGAATCCCAACGGGATAAAGGAAGCAATGGCGGCGACGGTGGCGATCAACAGATAGCCGGACGAAGCGCCGAGGTCAACCTTCCAAATTTTTACGCAGTAGCGGGAAAAAGCAGTAGTAACGGCATTATAAGCCGCATACCAACAGAAAACCGCCGACAGAATGAGAATCATACTGCGGCGAACCGAACGTTCGAGTTTACCGCCCGAAACGGTTTCTTCATCGTCGTCTTCGATGTTGGTTTCAGCCACAATCTTGTTTTCGTTCAGCGAAAAGACCATAATCAGCACGGCAACCAGCATAAAGCCTGCCAAAATGAGAATGGTCGGGGCAAATTTTTGATTTTCGGCATACTCGGCCACGCCGGATGCGGTAAATTCGCCCTTTTTCTTGTGCAGCAGTACCATCATCAGCACCGTGGCAAAAATGCCGCCCAAATAGCCCACCAAGTTAACAATGGCGTTGGCCTTACTGCGCAAAGGCTTTTCGGTCACGTCGGGCATATAGGCAACCGCCGGCGAACGGTAGATCGCCATTACAACAAGCAACGCCACCAAAACGATAAAGAACGGTAGAAACCGTGTTTTAACGTCAATGAAATAAGCCAGCGGCAACATCAGCAAAACACTTGCCACCGTGCCGAACAGAATGTAGGGTGTGCGCTTGCCGAGGCGGGTATGCGTACGGTCGGAAATGCGGCCGAACAGCGGCAGCATAAAGATCGCCAGCACGTTATCGATTGCCATAACGGCGTTAGCGCTAAGCGTTCCCAGGCCGAATTTGACCTCTAACACATAGGGAATGACCTGATCGTAAAACTGCCAAAAGGCCAAAATCGCCATAAAAGCAAAGCCGATCAGGATCGTTCGTTTGGTGTTCAGCTTGACCTCGTTCGTATTCATTCAAAATCCCCCTTACGGTCGTTCACGGGTCATTTTCCCGTGTAATCCATATCAAAGGTAATGACGCAGACGTACGTCGGATTGATTTGCCGTGCAAGGCTGTCGATTTGTTGTTTCAGTTCACTTTGGTCAATCCGCAAATCGGCCGGAATAACCACGTCAAAGATGAGGTTTGTCCGCGTATTGGCGGCAGGTGTCATACGAAAATCGTGCAAAGTCAAGCGCTCGTCAATGGTGCGAATGGCCTCTGCCATCTGTTTTCTTGCTTCCGAAACAGCTTCGTTATGAACGTCGATGGGGTCCATGTGAATGACCAACTGCACGCCGGTGCGCTCGCAAACGTACTTTTCGCATAGGTCGATTTGCTCGTGACAAGCGACGATATCCACGTCCTGCGGTACCTCGACGTGAACCGAAGCAAACTGACGGCCGGGGCCGTAGTTATGCACCATTAGGTCGTGAATGCCGACAAAACCGCTGAAGGAAAGGATGTTCTGCTCTAACTCTTCGATCAGTTCCGGCTCGGGCGGGTTACCAAGCAGGTCGTGCACCGTATCCCTTGCGGCCGAAAAGCCTGCCCACAGAATAAACAGCGCCACGCCGATAGCCATAATGGCATCGAGATTAAAGGACGGATGCAGCCACATTGAAATGAGTGCCGCTACCAAAATCACAACGGTTGCAATCGAATCGTTGATACTGTCCTGCGCGGTGGCTAACAGCACGTCGGAATCAATTTTTTTACCCAAATTGCGGTTGAACAGAAACATAAAGAATTTCAGCACGACCGAAAACACCAGTATACCGATCGCCACCCACGAATAGGTGGGTGCCGCCTCACCGGCGATCAGCGTTTTTACCGAGCTGATCATCAGCTCGCCGCCGACCAATAAAATCAGCATTGAAACGATAAATGCCGCTAAATATTCAAATCTTCCGTGACCGAACGGGTGATCACTGTCGGCAGGCTTGCCCGCAAGCTTAAAGCCGATGATCGTGATGATCGACGACCCCATATCCGACAGGTTGTTGAGTCCGTCCGCCACAATGGAAATACTGGCGGTAAGCGTTCCGATAACGATTTTTAAGGTGCAAAGGATCAAGTTGCAGATGATTCCGAACACCCCGCCGAGTTGTCCGTACTTTTCACGGACAGCAGGGTCTTTTACGTTTTCATAGTTCGGCACAAAAAGCCGAAGCAGTAAATTTGCCATTACATCTTACTTCCTTTACTGCCCTTGGTGCCAAACGACACGCCGGACAGAATATTAGTATCAATGGTAAAGGTCATATTGTCACGGTTACGCTGACGGCGGAAGGCGATTTCGATCAAGCGGTCGATCATATCGGTATAGGAAAGACCGGTAGCCTCCCACAGATAGAATGCCAGCGAACCGGGAATGGTATTGATTTCATTGGCGTAAACCTTGTCGGTTTCGGTGTCAATCATAAAGTCGATACGCACGACACCCGACGAGCCGGTCGCACGGAAAATATCACACGCAAGCTTCCGGATCTCTTCGGTTTTTTCTGCGGTCAAATCGGCGGGAATCTTACGTCCCAACGACGCCATACCCTTGCTGGCGCCCGATTTATCGGCGTTGCCCAAATATTTATCCTTGTAGGAAAGGATTTCGTCGTGCATAAACGGTTCTTCGCAGACACTCGCTTCGCAGGAATCGGGGTCACCCAGTACCGAGCAGTTGATTTCACGCAAAGCCGTTACGGCGTGTTCGACCAGCACCTTATCCGAGAACGAAACGGCAAGTGAAATGGCATCGTCCAGTTCTTCGGGCGTTTTTGCCTTGGTGATACCGACGCTCGATCCCAAGTTGACCGGCTTTACAATGGCCGGCAGACCGACCTTTTCCATCACCTCGGCCGTGATGCGTTCCTTTTCAAGCACGTATTCACGCGCACGGAAGCTGACGCACGGCAACACCGGCAAACCGGCATTTTCCAAAACGTTTTTGAAAACGACCTTATCCATACCGACTGCCGCCGAAAGCACGTCACAGCCGACGTAGGGCAGGTTTAAGTATTCGAGCAGACCGGCAACGGTACCGTCTTCACAGTTAGTGCCGTGGACGATCGGAAAAGCCACGTTGACCGGAATATCGGCCTTTTTGTGAAACGCCTTTTGGTTAAGGAACCGCACGACGACGCTGTCGCCCGTACGAATGAGGCAAACCGGATCGGCTTCACGCATCAGCTTTTCGGTATCACGGTAAGATTCAATGGCAAACATCATTTCACCGGTATACATCTCGCCCGATTTGGTGACGTAAATGGGGGTGACGTCGTACTTTTCACGATTGATGGAGCGCATGGCCTGCACCGCCGAAATAATGGAAACCTCGTGTTCGACCGAGCGGCAACCGTAAAGAACTGCAATATTCGTTTTCACAAAACATTCCTTCTTTTCAAAAAAATATTTTAATTCAAATAGTTATCGGGTAAATCGTTTTCCAACAGCACCACGTGGTTGGGGGAAACGGTGGGCAGATAGACCTGCATCGCCTCCGCAAACGAGGACACTACGTGGATGTGCGCTTCGTCGAAGCCTTTGCTGAGTGCGCCTTCGTGCAGAGGCTTTGAACGGTTTTTGCCGACCAAAATAATTTCATCGCAAACCTCGGCGGCCTTAGCGCCAAGATTGAAATTGCATTCATATTCTTTGGTACCAAGCTCGATAAGGCCCGGCGTGATGATGGTTTTCACCATTCCTTCGAACGAGCCGAGCACCTCGACGGCTGCAAGACAGCCTTCGGGATTGGCGTTATAGGCGTCGTCGATCAAAACGGAACCCTTTTGCCACGATTTCATTTCCAGCCGATGCTCGGTCGGTTTCAACGCCGACACGGCAAAGCGGATTTCTTCAGCCGAAACACCCAATGCTTTTGCAAGCGAGGCGGCGGCGACGATATCATTCACGGCGTGTGCGCCAAGCAGCCTTGTTTTGACCGGCACCCGTTCGCCGAACAGTACCAAATCAAAGGAAGACCCTTCCCTGCCGCAGGTAACGTTTTCGGCACGGCATTCACTGTCCCCGCCGAAAAGTAACGCTTTCGGGCATTTTGCAACACGCTCGGCAATGCCGGCGCTTTCGGCGTTGGCAAACAGCTTGCCGCCCTTTTGTGTCACGGCATCGTACAACTCAAACTTGGTGGCAAACACGTTATCCACCGAATGGAAGGTATCCAAATGCTGCGGCCCGACCGAGGTGATAATACCGTGATCGGGATGGACGATATCGCAGATTTCTTTGATATCCCCCGTCTTTTTGGCGCCCATTTCGCAGATGAAAATCTGCGTTTCGGGTTTGATATCCCCGCGGATGGTACGCACCACGCCCATCGGCGTATTAAAGCTGTGCGGTGTGGTCACCACGTTGAATTTTTCGTCCAGCAAGCGCTGTAAAATAAACTTGGTCGTCGTTTTACCGTAACTGCCGGTCACACCGATGACCGTTATGCCGCTATGTTCTTTCAAAATGCGCTTGGCATCCCGAATGTAGTAAGCGGTAAAGGTGCTTTCGATCGGCTTGGTCAACAGCCACGCAAACAGTGCCGTCAGCGGTGTAACAAGACCGAACATTGCTATAAGCATTCGCAAAATCATTTGGGTCTGTCCGTCGGCGAGCGCATATCCCGCCACCAACAGGGCAAATACAAGTATCGCCGCACCGTAAAGCCGCTTTACGCGACCGGTAACGACCAACTTTTTAATGGACTTACGGTGCTGTGAAACGGCCAAAATCAACCGAACGGCAAGCAGAACGGCCGCCGCGATCAACAGCGCCAACGCTTTTTCATACAAGAATGCCGCCAAACAAAACGCAAAGCATTCGGCCGTGACCTCAAAAACATACGATTCCTTCATCCACCCGTAATAGCGGCTTGGAAAATAGGAATTTTGCTGTAACATCTGTAACTGCCGCCAGAGGGATACAAGGCCCCCGACAGCCAGTAAAATCAAACCAACGGTCATCAACATCGTTGTGCCTCCTTAGTGGATAAAGCTGCGCAAAATCGCGTGTGCCTGCGCCGGACGCTCGCAGAACGAGTAATGCCCCGTCCCCTCGATCACGCAAAGACCGGCATCGGGGATGAGCTGCTCTATGAGTTTGGCGTCCGCCAGCGGCGTTGCCGTATCGTTTTCGCCCCAAATCAACAGCGAGGGGCAGGAAATATTCGGCAAAATATCCCGCAGATCGGTATTGACAAGCGACACCATCGTTTTGCGCAAAACCTCGGGTGCGGCGTTGTAATCGGCCGAGCCGTAGTGTTTTCGCGCTTTGTCAAGCAGGCCCGCCGAGTGATTGCGAATACCGGGCAACAGCAAAACCTTTTTAATGGCCTTGAACGACTTTGCGCGCCACTTTTGTTTGAAGGTCTTTTTGGGGATAAGTCCCGCCGCATCCAACAGAACGATTTTCGGCGGTGTAACAAGCTTTGTTGCCGTCATTTTAAGGATTACACGGCCGCCGTGCGAATGGCCGATCATAATCGGGTTTTCAAGACCGACCGCCGCCATAAATTTCAATACAAAATCGCAGTAGTCGTCTAAATTCCACGGTTCCGGCATGGTTTCGGAATTTCCGCAGCCGGGGAAATTAACCGCCACTAAACGGCAACGGTCACAAAGCGCTGCCATCACGCCTTTATACACGTCAAACGAGGAGCCCCACCCGTGCAGCAGCAGGACGGGAATGCCGCTTCCCTGTTCGGTATATTCAATTTTCAAGCCGTCGATCAGGACTTCCATCGAACGAACTTCCTTTCCGAAAACGCTTTTATTCCATTATTCAATTATTATACCAAACTTTCCCTTGAAATAGAAGCCTTTTTTTATATTTACCGCAAAAAATTTTTATTCTTGAAAAGTGGGGAAAATTTTGGTATTCTTATCATAGAAAAGGGTGCGATTTCACCCGTGCTTGGAGGAATTTTATGTTTGCCGGTTTGCAAAGTGTCGGTCTGTTCGGGATCGATTCGTATATGATCCGTGTCGAGGCGGACGTTTCGGGAGGGTTGCCCGCTTTTGATTTAGTCGGTCTGCCCGATACCGCCATTAAAGAATCCCGTGACCGTGTGCGTGCGGCGATGAAAAACAGCGGTTTTCAGTTCCCCAACGGACGCATTACCGTAAATTTGGCACCTGCCGATAAGAAAAAAGAGGGATCGGGCTACGATCTGCCGATTTTGATTGCATTACTGCTTGCCACCGATCAGTTAAAGGCCGACGTGCGGGATTGCATTTTTGTGGGCGAGCTTTCGCTTGACGGCAGTGTGCGTGCCGTCGGCGGAGTGCTTGCAATGGCCATTACCGCCCGCCAAAACGGTATTCGCCGGCTGTTTGTACCAATGGAAAACGCCGCTGAAGGCGCGGTGATCGACGGCATTGAGGTTTACGGCGTGGATCACGTGCGCTCCCTTTTGGCGCACCTTTCGGGGCAGACCGTTTTGCCGGTTGCCACTGCACCCGAGCCGGTTGAGAATCCTTTGAACGCACCGATTGATTTCAGCGACGTTCGGGGACAAATTGCCGCCAAAAAAGCACTTGAAATTGCCGCCGCAGGCGGACACAATATTCTGCTGATCGGCCCGCCCGGATCGGGTAAAAGTATGTTGGCCTCCCGCCTGCCGACCATTCTGCCCGAAATGACCTTTGAAGAGTCGATCGAAACCACCAAAGTTCATTCCATTGCGGGGATGTTGGATGCCGATCATCCGCTGGTGACGACCCGTCCGTTCCGTTCGCCCCACCATACCATTTCGGCTGTCGGACTTTCGGGCGGCGGCAGTATTCCCCATCCGGGCGAAATTTCGCTTGCCAATAACGGCGTGCTGTTTTTAGATGAACTGCCCGAATTTCAGCGCACGGCAATGGAGGCCTTGCGACAGCCGTTGGAAAGCGGAAAAGTAACGGTTTCCCGCGTGGCGGGTACCGTGACCTACCCCAGCAACTTTACGTTGGTGGCGGCTATGAACCCCTGCCCGTGCGGCTTTTTCGGTCACCCGAGCCATCCGTGTATCTGCTCGCAGAATGCGGTGCAGCGCTATCTCAACCGCATTTCCGGCCCGATGTTAGACCGCCTTGATCTGCACGTTGAAGTGCCGCCCGTGGATTACGAATCGTTAAGCGATGCCGCCCCGGCAGAGTCTTCGGCCGTTATTCGTGAACGGGTCAATAAGGCACGCAAAATTCAAATTGAGCGTTACCGTGGAACGGGCATTTTGTGCAACGCCCGCCTGACACCGGCGATGCTGCGCAAATACTGTGTTTTGACCGAGGACGCGCAGGCGTATATGAGTGAATCGTTCGATAAACTGGGACTTTCGGCCCGTGCGTACGACCGTGTTTTGAAGGTGGCCCGCACCATTGCCGACCTTGCCGGCACCGAAACGATCGACCGCAATCAGATTTTCACCGCCATTCGTTTCAGAAGTTTGGACCGCAAATATTGGGGCGGTTGAAAAAGTGATGTGCCTGCGGCGTGATGCGGATTTGAAGATAATTTCCCAATGCGACGGATGTTTCCCCGCACACTTTTTTACCGCAAAATTTTACTTGACAGACCGAAGCAAAATGTGTAAAATGTATTGGTAGCAAGTAAACTTTGGGGGCGTAGCTCAGCTGGGAGAGCGTACGGTTCGCATCCGTAAGGTCGAGAGTTCGATCCTCTTCGTCTCCACCACGAAAAAAGCACTTCGTAAGAAGTGCTTTTTTCAACGATATAAATCCACTTCGTGGATTTGTGATATACCCTACGGGCGTGATGTTCGCCTTCGGCGAGTGATGTGCCTGCGGGCGTGAGAGGATTTATATCACATCACTTTCGGCGCAAGCCAAAAATATCACTTTTGCCGCAAGGCAAAAATATCACTGTGCCGATAGGCACAATATCACTCACCCTACAAGCATCAAAATTTCTTACACAACAGACTGTACCCGTTTGGGTGCGGTCTGTCTTTCTTTTGGGTGGTAAAAGAACTTGCCGAAAAGGAAGGCATTACGGAAACGCTAAAAGCCGAAAATCAGATGCTTTGGGTGCAGCGGATGAATGCAGTACGGGAAACGGCAACGGAAACAGTCAATTATGATTTGATATACACATAACAAACGCACGGCGGCAGGGAACGATCCCTGCCGCC
>JAKSQF010000046.1 GCA_024404235.1 Clostridia bacterium
AGGCGTCTATCGGCCAAAATTTCGGGCACGTCACCCGGCGCAAGACGTTGCGCCAGTCCTTCGGCGATGGCCGTTTTACCGACGCCCGGTTCGCCAATAAGGCAGGGGTTATTCTTGGTGCGGCGGCAAAGGATTTGGATGACGCGGGTGATTTCTTCACTGCGGCCGATCACCGGATCGATCTTGCCGGAGCGTGCCGCCTCGGTCAGATCACGACCGTACTTTTCAAGGGTCGGGGTTTTGCCGCCCTTTGCCTTACTGTGCGGTGTTTTGATATCCGATGAAGCGGGAGCACCGGCGCTGATGCCGGAAGCCTCCAAAGCAGCATTGCTCAACTGATCGAGTTCAACACCCAAATTACTTAAAAACCGATTGGCGTAATTATCGCCCTCGCTTAAAATCCCCAGCAAAAGGTGTTCGGTACCGACGTATTTTTTGCCGAGTTCGGTACAACCGGACATCGCCATTTCAATGACCCGTTTGGCGCGCGGGGTAAAGTATTCGGGTGTCATCCGCGTCGGAGTGCCTACACCGATCGAAGCACGCATTTTTTCTTCCAGCTTTTGCGCGGTAACGCCAAAGCCGCTCAGCACCGTGTATGCGACGCCGCTTCCAATTTGAAGCAAACCGAGCAACAAATGCTCACTACCGATATAGGTGTGTCCCATTCGACCCGCCGACGCAATGGCCGCATTGAGTGCGTCCTGCGCCTTTTCGGTAAAACCGTCAAATTCATATTTCATTTCAAATAACCTCCGTTATCGGGTCGCCAAAGCCTCCCGCAACAGCGTTGCCCGGTGGATGTCACGCTCCTGCGGAGAAACGGGACCGCATTTGCGTGCAATCATATTCGGCTGACCTTCCACCAGCAATCGAACGGTCTCGATCGTTTCGGGCAGGTAGCCCATACTTTGCCCCAGTTTAATACGGGACAGCAATTTCATCATTTCTTCACTGCTGACAAGGCGTGCCTGTGACAGAACGCCAAATGCCCGCAGGCAACGATCCTGCAAAGCGACGGTATCGTTGGCTTTTCGTTCGTTGCGCTCCCGTTCGACCAATTGCATTGCCAATGCCTTTACGTTTTCAAGCAGTTTTTCTTCGCTGAGCCCCAGCGTGATTTGGTTGGAAATTTGGTACAAGGATGCCGCCGCCTTACTGTTTTCGCCGTACATTCCGCGCACCGTAAAGCCAACCTTGGAAACCGAATCGGCCAAAGCGCCGATATGGTGTCGGCTTTCGGTCAAGGGCAGATGCAGCATAACCGACACACGCATGCCCGTGCCGAGGTTGGTGGGGCATTCGGTCAAATAGCCCAATCTCTCATCAAATGCAAAGGGTAACTGTTCGCCCAGCAGACGATCCAGCGCGTGGGCGGTTTCGTACGCTTTTTCGGGTTGCAAGCCGCCCGAAAGCACCTGAATGCGGATGTGATCCTCCTCCCCGACCATAACGCAGATGCACTCATCAGGTGAAATTAAAATGGCACGAGTGTGGGTATCGGCAATAAAGTCGGGGCTGATGATATGCCGCTCGACCATAGCGTAGCGTTCCTCGACCGGTACGTCCTTCATATCAATATATTTCAGTGATTGTGCGATTGAATCATTGCTTTCGGCAAGAGCCTTTTTGACCTTGGCACACAGTTCCGCACGCTGTTCCTCATTCATCTTTGACGGAAACGGCAGACCCGCTATATTTCGTGCCAAACGGATTCGAGTGCTGATGACAATATCGTTTTCGGGAAAATTTCCGCAGTACCAACTCATTGCGCCGTTCCCCCTTCCATTGCTCTGATTTCATCCCGCAGGCGGGCGGCCTCTTCGTAATTTTCAGCCGCAATCATTTCCTGCAATTTGTGGCGCAGAGATTCGATCGTGACCTTTTCGGTCGGGGTCGAGGTCGCCTTAGTCGGTTGACTGCCCACGTGGTGTGTACTGCCGTGCACACGCTGAATATAGGGTGCCAGCCGGTCATAAAAGGTGTGATAGCATTCGGGACAGCCAACTTTTCCGGTGGCGCTGATCTGCGAAAAGGTGGTATTACATTGCGGGCAGGCCGTTTCCCGACTTAAAGAAGCGCTTTCGCCGAACAGGGAGGAAAGCAGATTATCGAGCGGATCGGCTGAGGGATGCTCATATCCGGCCGCACGGGCACATTCGTGACACAGATTTTGCTCGCGAACAGTACCGTTGACCACCAAACGGATGTGGGTGGTAGCATTCCTTTTTCCGCAGTTTTCACACAACATTTCAGGTCTTCCTCTCACAGTATCAAACATATTTTTGACAAAAACAAATTTTTTTATAATTGCGTCAGCAACATTTCTTTCAAAATTGCCGCACGCAGAACGTCCTTTAATTCGGGCGGCAGGCATCGCATAACGTTACTGGAAACCGCCGACCACATCAGCTTGGCGCTTTCCACCGTGATCAGTTGAGAGTGCAGGCAGTTTTCAATGACGACCCGCGCCGAGAGTGCATCAATACGGTCGCCGATGGAATTGATGATGTGCATCACCGCCGAGGAGTGGCTCATCACCACACGGCGAATGCGGATGTATCCCCCGCCGCCGCGACGGCTTTCGATAATGTAGCCGTGTTCGGGCGTGAAGCGGGATGAAAGCACGTAGTTGATTTGACTTGGTGCGCATCCGATATCGTTGGCAAATTCATTTCGCTGAATTTCGGCGGTGTGCGCCTCCGACTCGTCCAACATCTTTAAAATTTCCGCAGTTATAATATCGCTTATTTTCATTTTTACCACCTTTTTGACCTTTCCTGACTTTTATTATAGCCGAAAGTCAGGAAAAGTCAATAGTTATTTTTTACTTTTTTAAAAAATAAATAGCGGAAGCTCCGTTTAAGCGAAGCCTCCGCCCTTTTTTACATCATTGGAATCATCAGCATTTTGTTTTCGGTCAAACCCTCTTCCACATCGTTAAGTGCCGTGATTTCCGCCCCACCCGCACGGTATTTGCGGGCAATATCCCAGACCGACTCCCCCGCCGAAGCGAAGTAGAGTGTCATAGCGCCCCTATCTTTCTGCTCTAAAGGACGGTCGGGGCAGGTCGAAAGATCGGCCACTACACGGCAGTGATATGTGACCATGACCGCCGCACGGATGCACAGTTCAATGCGAATTTCCGCCTTGCCTTCATCCAACGAATAACTGCAATTTTTCACCGTAACAGCCGGCTTGCAGGAAGCGTTTTCGCTGACTTGGACGGCGTACTTGCAGGAAAACTCGATCGGCTTTTCATAATATTCCGGCATTCCCTTTTCATTACAGACAAGCAATGCCGCCATTACCGTGCCGCTGACCGTAATATCATTTTCACCGCAAACGGCAGTGGCGTTCTGCACTTCACAGCAAAGGTCCAGCACCTCACTCGGACTGCCGTTCGGGAATTCCAAAACTGCCCTGCAGCGGCAGGATTCTTCCAGAACCCGACTCATCCGACGAAGGTTGACCTCCTGCACGTCGGCTTCGGTTTCGCATTTGCGGGAATAGGCATCGGTCACGACGGTAATTTCTTTATCACAGTAGGCTTTACTGCAAACCAGCAGTTTCCCATTGACCGTAAAGCTACGGGCTTCACCGTCAGCGCCGATCTTCGATTTGATTTCCATTGCCGCTACGCACGCCGTGGCATTACAGGTGCATTCGTCGGTCGCACCGGGCACTTCAATCAGTTGACTAAACGGCAGAGTAGCGCGTACCGACTGCGGTTTTCCCTCTCGCGGTGCGTAGAGCAACCATAACCCCAGTTCGCCCTTAACGATGTTTTTGCCGTTCAGCAGTTTGCTTTCGGTAACGAGTGGCTCGGCGCTGTAACGCAGTAGCGAACAGATGGCCGGCTGACCCGCACCGACGGCGATTTCATCCTCGATCGCCACATATTTCTGTGCCGAACCCATCGGGGTTGTAGCGGGCACGGTCGTTCGGCGCAGTTCCAGTTGCGTGTCGTCGTAATCGGCCAAAATTTCGAGCGAACGGCGTGCGGTAACGCAAAGGCAAAGCTCGACCGCACCGTGAACATCGATTTTGCGACCGGTGACGGCGCGGCAGTTCATATATTCGACCCGTGCGTGACATTCGGGCGTAATTTCTTCAGCAGGAGCACCCGTTTCAAAGGATTTAGCAAACGGAAAGCCTTGCGAAAAGGCGAAAATGCGATTGTTTTCATCGGCATAAAGCACCGACACCGTGACCGTACCCTCCGGCGTAACGGTACCGCCGCTGACCGTTTGCGCCGAAATATGTACCTTGGCACGGCATTTCAAGATCTTTACCACGTCGGGGCAGTAATCGGGCAGCATAAAATCCATATCGACCGGCACCTCGGCCGTGTCCTTAAAAATTTGATCCTCGGTAAAAAGTTGTGCTTTTATTTTTTGTTCCATTCTTTCCACACTCCATTCAATTCTTATTAAAAGGTATGCTGTGGAGTATGAAAATATGCAAAGGTTGTTTTAGAGTCTACCGTTTTACCGATCGGCCAATTTGATTGAAATATCGCCGGTGGAGGTGATCAATTCGCACCTGCCGCCCGTTGTTGATTTCGGCACGTTAATAGTGCCCGTGGAGGTTTTAGTGATAAACACTTTTTCTCGAAGCAAGGTACCGGTGATATCACCCGTATCCGTTTTGACGTAAATCTCTTCCGCATCAGCGTCATCAAATACGACATCGCCTGTATCCAGCGTGACGGAAATTTTCTTCGACGCCGTAACATTTTTGAGGGTAACGTCGCCCGTATTGCTCTTTGAACGGATATTTTGGCAGGAAACGTCCGCAAGCTTCACCGTTCCGGTAGAGGTGGAAAGATCCAACGTATCTGCCGCTATTTGCCGAATGCCGATATCACCGGTTGACGTTTTGATTTTCACTTTATTTGAAGCCGCCTCGAAAGAAATATCACCTGTTTCAAGGGAAATATCTGCGCTTGCAAACCGATAGGTCTGCGGGATCTTCACTTCACCCGTACTGCCCTTTATCTTCAATGCGGCATATTCGGTTTTCGGCAGATACACCGTTATTTCGGACGTATTCAAATAGAAGCCGATATGTTCATACCACTTGCGGGTATCGGTCGACTTTACGGCAAGGGTACCGTTTTTGACTTCGGCGGAACATTTGACCTTTTCGGGTGATTTTGAAACCACCCGACAGGTATCATCCGACGAAGCGACCAGCCGGATATCTTCCGTATCGACAGTGATTTCTATATTGTTGAAATCCTCGTGAATATCAAGGGTGGTCGTTTTATACTTTTGTGTATCCAATTTTGAAAAATCCCAATGATAAACCGACATTGCAACCGAAAACAAAATCATTCCGATCAGTATAAGGGCGGCGGCTGTGATCAGCCAAATTTTCGTTTTTGTACGCATTTATTCTTCCCCCTTCATCATACGGGTTTTAAGCCATACGGCAGTTCTTTTGGTCAATGCAAGTATTCCTTTGGTCGCGGCCATGCAACCAAAGAATGCGAAAACGGATAATCCGGCACAAATAAATAAGGCAGCAAGCATCAAAAGTCCGCTCATCGGCGTTTGGTTAAGCAATAAAGCAACCCCAGACACAAATGCCGAAAGCCCGCCGGCGATCAGCGAAACAAATGCGGCCCAAAGTGACACAATAACAGCCCACACGGTAACGTAAACGGAGAAAGCTACGGCGATTGCCGCGATCAGCAAGGGCAACCAAATCGGCAACCCCAAAATCAGCAGTACGATTTCCACCGCCGTAAGCTTGCGTTTCGGCGAAATTTTCTGCTTCACAAGTTTTGGCAAAGATACCTCGGATATGATTTGTGAAACGATTTCATCCACGTTGCCGATCTCGTTGACGGCTTCTTCTTCGGAAAGGCCGTCCTCGATACGGTCGTCGATCATTTCACCGTAGAACGACAATCGCTCGGCCACGTCGGCTTCGGGCAGGCCGGACAAACCTTTTTTCAGTTGCGCTAAAAACTCGCTTTTATTCATTTTTGTCATCCCCCTTGGTAACAAATTGATATATTGACAGAATTTCTTTCCATTCCTTTTTGAAATCGTCGATTCGCTTCAAACCGTCTGCCGTAATATGATAATATTTCCGCAGGCGGCCGTCGTGCTCGGCGGTGCGCACCGTCAACATCCTTGCCGCCTCCAAACGTTTTAGGATGGTATACAGCGTCGATTCCGAAAGTTCGATATACGGCTTCATATCTTTGATGATTTGATAACCGTATGAGTCTTCTTCTCTGATAGCCGCCAACACGCACACATCCAAAAGTCCGCGTTTTAACTGAATATCCATACAATACCTCCCTTTGCATAATACATCATATCACGAAGTATTGTTATTGTCAAGTTGCCTTTCCGTAAACAGCAAAATGACGGCAGGATTTTTTTCCTGCCGTCATTCAATATGGTTATCCTTATTCTAACTCGAAAGCGCCGGTATACAGCTGATAATAGGTGCCCTTTTCGGCAATGAGTTGTTCGTGGTTGCCGCGCTCGATAATACGGCCGTGATCCAACACCATGATCACATCGGCGTTTTTAACGGTGGACAAACGGTGGGCAATAACAAAAACGGTACGTCCTTCCATCAGTTTATCCATACCGCGCTGAACGATGGACTCGGTACGGGTATCGATTGAAGAAGTCGCTTCATCCAAAATCATTACCGGCGGATCGGCCACAGCCGCACGGGCGATTGCCAACAGCTGGCGCTGACCCTGTGAAAGATTACTGCCGTTATTGGTCAGCATAGTTTCGTAACCGTCCGGCAGACGATTGATGAAATCATCAGCACCGGCAAGCTTTGCGGCGTTGCGGCATTCCTCATCGGTCGCATCCAACTTACCGTAACGGATATTATCCATTACCGTGCCGGTAAAGAGGTTGGTTTCCTGCAAAACAAGACCCAGCGAACGGCGCAGATCCGACTTTTTGATTTTGTTGATATTGATACCGTCATAGCGGATTTTACCGTCGGCGATATCATAAAAACGGTTAATTAAGTTGGTGATGGTCGTTTTGCCGGCGCCCGTTGCACCGACGAACGCCACCTTTTGACCGGGTTCGGCATACAGCGAAACACCGTGCAACACGTCCTTCCCCTCTTCATAAGCAAAGTCCACGTCGGTCATACGCACGTCGCCCTGCAACAGCGTATAAGTGACCTCGCCCGTTTCGTGCGGATGGCGCCATGCCCAACGGCCGGTACGCTTTTCGCTTTCGGTAATCGTGCCGTCCTCGGCGACGTTAACGTTAACCAGCGTAACGTAACCGTCATCCGCTTCCGGCTCGGCGTCCATCAGCGCAAAAATACGCTTAGCACCGGCCATAGCCATAACGATGGCATTGATTTGCTGGGTGAATTGGTTGATGTTACCCGTGAACTGCTTGGTCATATTCAGGAACGGGATCAAAATGGTGATAAACAGAACGTTCTCGCCCGTAAAAAGTCGTTGCAGGCTGATGTTCGGCACGTTGAGTGCAACCAGCAGACCGCCGATCATTGCGCCCAAAACATACAGCACGTTACCGATGTTCATAATAATGGGCACCAAAGCATTGGCATAGGCGTGCGCACGGAAGCCGTCCTCAAACAGCTGATTATTGACCTCGTCAAAATCGGCCTTGGCATGTTTTTCGCGGCTGAATACCTTAATAACCTTTTGCCCGTTCATCATTTCCTGAACGAAGCCTTCGGTCTTGGCAACAGCCTGTTGCTGACGGACAAAGTACTTTGCCGAGCCACCACCGATTTTTTTGGAAACCAAGAACATGGCAACCACGCCGAGCAATACGACCAAGGTCATCCAAATGCTGAACCAAAGCATAATGCTTAATACGGTCGTAACAATCACAAAGGCGGTCAGCAGCTGCGGGAAGCTTTGTGAAACCAACTGACGCAGGGTGTCAATATCGTTGGTGTAGTAGCTCATAATATCGCCGTGCTTGTTTTGATCGAAATACTTGATCGGCAGATTTTGCATTCCGTCAAACATTTTCTGACGCAGTTTTGCCAAAAAACCTTGGGTGATGTATGCCATCAACTGCGACTGCAGGGTGATAAAAATAATGGAAAGCACGTAGAGTGAAGCCAAAATCAAGACCAACGGAACGACCTGTTCCTTGGCGGTTTGCCAGCTGTCGGCCTTGGCTAACACGGTCAATACCTTCTGCACAAACAAGGACGGAATGGAAGAAACGGCCGACGAAATCAAAATACAGAATCCGGTGATCGGCAGTAAAACGGGATAGCTCTTAAAAAGGAGTTTAAAGATACGGCCCAAAGCGGCGACATCCAGTTTTTTGGACGGCATTCCGACGGGGCCTTTTGCCTTACCCATACTCATTCTTCGGCACCCCCATTCGTTTGCTGTTCATATACTTCCTTGTAAATATCGCAATTTGCCAGCAGTTCATCGTGGGTACCCACACCGACGATCTGACCGTTATCCATAACGATGATCAAATCGGAGTGTTCGACCGAAGCCACACGCTGGGCAATGATAATTTTAGTCGTATCGGGCAAATAGGTTTGGAAACCGGCACGAATGGCTGCATCGGTTTTGGTATCGACGGCACTGGTTGAGTCGTCCAAAATCAAAATTTTCGGTTTCTTTAACAAAGCCCGCGCGATACAAAGACGCTGCTTTTGACCGCCCGAAACGTTGGTACCGCCCTGCTCGACGTAGGTATCGTACCCATCCGAAAAAGTATTGATAAATTCATCGGCCTGCGCCAAACGGCAGGCTTCTACGATTTCCTCGTCGGTTGCGTTTTCGTTACCCCAACGCAGGTTTTCTTTGATGGTGCCGGAGAAAAGAAGGTTTTTCTGCAAGACCATTGCAACGGCACCGCGCAGAGTATCGAGATCATAACGGCGAACGTCCTCCCCACCGACCTCGACCGAGCCGTCGGTCACATCATAAAGGCGTGGGATCAACTGCACCAGCGAAGATTTACCCGAGCCGGTACCGCCCAAAACACCGACCGTCATACCCGAACGGATATGCAGATCAACGTTTTCAAGCGAATAGTTGCGGGCGTGTTTGGAATACTTAAAGCCGACGTTATTAAAGTCGATCGAGCCGTCCTTCACGCTCATCAGCGGATTTTCGGGGTTAACGAGCGACGGGGTTTCATTCAACACCTCGGCAATACGCTTCATCGACTCGCCCGACATAGTCAGCATAACGTAGATCATTGACAGCATCATCAGCTGCATTAAAATCTGGAAGCCGTAGGTAAGCATAGCCGAAATGACACTGACCTCCAACGAGCCGCCAACGATCAGTTTTGAGCCAATCAGCAGAATAACAACCATATTGGCATAGATACAAATCTGCATCAGCGGGCCGTTCATTGCGACAATGCGTTCCGCCTTGGTGAAATCCTTGCGGATATCATCTGCGGCAACAAAAAACTTTTTCTTTTCGTATTCTTCACGGGAGAAGCCCTTGACCACACGCATGGCACGGACGTTTTCCTCGATAGATTCGTTCAGTCGGTCATACTTTTTGAAAACGCGGCGGAAGGCCGGCATTGCAAACCGTGCAACCAAAAGCAGACCACAAACCAAAAACGGAATAATGACGACAAAGGTCAAAGCGAGTTTTCCGCCCGTTACAAATGCCATAATGACCGAGAAAATCAGCAGTAACGGTGCACGGACGGCGATGCGGATGATCATCATATAAGCCATCTGCACATTATTGACGTCGGTCGTCAGTCGCGTAACCAGCGACGAAGAGGAAAAATGGTCGATGTTTTCAAAGGAATAATCCTGCACCTTATGAAAAATATCGTGACGCAGATTTTTGGAAAAACCGGCCGATGCTTTGGCGCAGGTAAATCCGGCAATGCCACCGCAGGCCAGCGATAAAAGTGCCAACAAAACAAGCGCTAAGCCGTAAATCAAAACGGCCTTCATTTCGACCGATACGTTCAGCTTCGGATCGATTTTATCGATCAGTTTTGAAGTAATAAAGGGAATGACCGACTCAATGACCGCTTCCAAAGTAATAAAAAAGATGGTCAACAGCGTCGGCACTTTATACTCCCGTATACAGCCAATAAACTTTTTATACATTTTCTTCCTCCAAATTTGCTTTGATCTGCTCGGCAACCTTGAAAAAACATTCCAGATCCTCGGGCGATATATTCTTTTGCAGACGTTTTTCCCGTGCTTCGATATCCTGGCGGATTCGACGGTGGAATTCAAGTGCCTGCTCGGTCAGTACCAGTTTTTTCAGCCGGGCATCATATTCGACCGATTCCCGACGGATCATCCCGTTCTTTTCCATCAATGAAATAATGTTGGAAGCGGTGGAGCGCCGAATTGAAAAGTGCTCCTCGAAATCACGCTGGAATACGTCACGGTCACGATTTTTATACAGCCAACCGATCGCCCAACCGTGCAGACCGGTAGACTGACCCAACTGAAACAACTCGGAATGTTCGATATCCCGTTTAATCAAATTGTTCAGCGCGCGTATCTGATGGCCGATCATTTTTTCAGCATCCACGCAAAAGCCCCCTATACTTTGTTAGTACGCTAACATTTATTATACCGCTGTTATCAGGCCTTGTCAACCGAATGCAATATAGAGAAAACTACTGATTTCAAGGCGTTTTTTGAGCAAAATGACAAACCCCGCCGCAACAAATTGCGACGGGGTGAAAGCAGGCGGAGAAGATTATTTTTTCAGTTTCAGCACTTCTTCGACCTTGGCAACGATATCCTTTGCGCGCAGACCGAATTCATCCAACAAATCATTGGCAGGGCCCGAGTGGCCGAAGGTATCGTAAACGCCGAGTTTTACGACCGGAACGGGGCATTCTTCACAAACGACCTCGCTGACGGCACTGCCCAAGCCGCCGATGACGGAATGTTCTTCGGCAGTAACGATCGCACCGGTTTCACGGGCGGCCTTGACAATGATGTCACGGTCGATCGGCTTAATGGTAGCCATATTGACGATGCGGGCAGAGATACCTTTTTCAGCCAACAGATCGTAAGCCTGCAAGGCTTCATTGACCATAAGACCCGTTGCGATAACGGTAACGTCGGTACCGGCCTTCAGTTCAACACCCTTACCGATTTCAAAGTTATAATCGTCGTCAAATACGACCGGCACAGCCAAACGGCCAAAGCGCAGATAAACCGGACCGTCACAGTTAAAGGCGGCGTATACGGCCTTTTTGGCTTCGGTTTCATCAGCAGGATTGATAATCGTCATACCGGGAATGGTGCGCATAACGG
>JAKSQF010000047.1 GCA_024404235.1 Clostridia bacterium
TATGTGTATTCTTCCTCAGTTTCGGTTTGAATACGCCACACACTTGGATGTCCGTACACGGTGCCGCATCCGCCAACCATCTTATTTCGATAAATACGCCTGCGAATATCCGTCGGCGTGAAACGGTAATGCCAATCCAAATCGAATGCAAGGGGGAAATCCTCATAAAAGCTTTCGGCATCCATACACGGCTTTTCTTCTGCCGAAAGAACGGCCGAAATCATTTTTTCGCTTTGATACCCGCCGAACGAGTGACCCGATTGCAGGCTGTGATAATCAAGCCACCCGCATTCTGGCAAAAAGTCCAGCGAGGTTGCTTCGCCGCAAGGATGATAGGTCATCAAGTGATACAACGGTTCCCCCGCGCGAAGACCCTGTGCCATTTGATTGATGATTTCACGGTGTAAATCGGTTTCAAGCGGGCGGTCGCCGCCAAGCATCCAGATAATATCCTGCCGTTCGCCCACAAGCCGTGCAAGATATTCGCCGTAAATATATGCGTTTTCGGGCGTGAAAATTTCGGGACCGACACCCCATTTTTGATTGAATTTATCGCCCCAAGTGGGCAACAAAACCGCAACCATATCCCGCTTGGCACATTCGTCCAAAAAGAATAATACCGTATTGAAATAGGCGGTATTCGGGCGGGTAACGTCCTGCCCCCAAAACGGCAATTGCCCTTCACGATTGGGAGTGCGAATGCCGTCCAGTTCCGAAAGAGCGGAAACCTGCACTGCATTAAAGCCCTGCGCCTTGCGGCAGTCGAGATAAAAAACCATTTCTTCCCGACTTAAGCGCTGAATGGCCGTCCACGCCGTATCGGCAAGATACGGAAAATAAACACCGTTTTTTTCAAGATACCGTTTGTTTTTTGAAACCGTTATCATAACATATCCTTTAGTTTATTTGCGACCAGCTTTGCCACACGGGCATGGGTATAAACCGAATAATGACCGTTGGCACCGACGTCCTCGTATTCCCGCTTGCCCTTAAACACCAGCGTTTCGATTTTGCAGGTCTGCTTTGCCGCCGCAAGGGATTCTTCCTTTAACAGCATATCCTCTTCGCAGATATACAAAATCGGTGTATCGGGGCGAAGTTCGATGATGCGCATAAAGAAGCGGTACGCCGCCACCTGATAATCCGCACGGCGTCGGCTTAAAACATCGGGGGTGCGCTGTTCCTCCGGCAAATCGGCGCCGGAGCAATACTGACCGTCATTTTGGCCAAGCTTAATCACTACGGCGTTGCAGGAATCGGCGGCATAATTCCACCGTTCGGGTTCGTTGCCGGTGTGGAGCGACAGCAGTTTATCCGTATACTCATAAAGTTCGGGGATCAGGTTAGACGTACTGCACCCGTAATCGTGGAAAAACCCACTGCCCGAAGCCGCCACAACACTTGCCTCACTGTCCAGCATTTTGGCCGTTAAGGCGGCGTAAGTGTTGCTGAAATTTTCTTCGCGCGTTACAAATTCACCGCTTTTGTTGGAGCACAGATTTCCGTAACCGCAGGTAATGGAATCGCCGATAAACTCGATTTTTGTCGGCTTTGCCGCAGGGGCTTCGCAAAATTCACCGTCGCACTCGATTTGTGCAAGTCCTGCCCTGCCGTACCACATTTCGGTTTCCTTTACCACGTACACCGTATGCTTCCCATAGGGCAGATTTTCGGCAAGCGTGTACGTCTTATCCTTACCGTCAAGCGGAAAACGGGCGGTTTCGTAATCATTGCCGTCTACAAAAACGCCGATATACGCACGGTCGTTTTCGGCGGGCACGTCATCCGAAGGTTTACCGCAAACGATTTTGGCACGTGCACTGGTACCTTCAAAAGAAAAGGCAAAGCCCGAACCGCTCCAATCAAAGAACCGAGCACCGATTTCTTCGGAAATCGGCGTGCGGCCGAAATAACGAATTTCTTTTGCATTATAAAGAATTGTTTTACTCATAATCATCACCAAAAGAAAGCAGACCACCATTTTTGCGGATAGTCTGCTTTCATGTTTTATTTCTTAAATGCCTTAACGGCGAATACTGCGGTGGCTGCAACAGCACCCAGCAAAAGCACGCTTAACATGATGATCAGCACCGGGAAAAGCACGTTGCCGTTAACTGCAACCGAAACCTCGGAGCTGCCGGTGTGTTTTACCAATGCGTATGCACGAAGTGTTTCGGTTTCGACGGTGACGCAATCGTTCAATTTACCGGTTGAAACGATTTCCGCACCGAAGTCATCCACGCAGGCAAGCTTGGCCGATTCCTCATTGGCGGGAATGCTCAATCGCAGCAGACGGCCGTCCAAATTGACAGAGTTGCCGGCAGAGTTCTGCACGTCGACGTCGTAAATGCGGGAAGCTTCGTAATCAGCCAAAGCCTTATTGACAAAATCGAGTGTTTCCTTCGTTTCATCGGTTTTTACCGCAAGATTGGCGTCCAACTGTGCCAAATCGTCCTGCGGGTTCGATTGGAAGATGCGGACAACGATGCCGTTATCTCCCGAAACGTCGATGTACTGCGGAAGCTTTGCTTCTTCCTCTTCCCCGTCCTGAACCGCACTCATTTTACCAAATGCCTTTAGTTCTTCTAAACGGCAGGCGCCGTAATGAGAGTCACCGATGGTAAAGACGTAGGCGATATAACGAACGCCCTTCCAGGAAGCATCGGCTTCGGCCGAGAAATAGGCTTCTTCGTCCGGCAGCTTCGGATCGGTATAATCCTCCTTCAACACCAGCGGTTTGGTATTGAACAGATCTTCAAACTTACGAGAAGAGTAAACCTTTGCACTCTTAATGCCCTTATGAATACCCGTATCCTCTTCAATAAAGTCGGCCGTTTCGTAAATATCCACGCCGGTCAAATCGTAATTGGCATACAGGTTATAGATAAAGACAAACTTGCTGTTGGCGATATCCGCACCGCCCCAGAATTCGATCGGCTCGCGGGAGCCGTCGGACAGGGCAATCGCTTCGGCACTGGCACCACTGTAAACCGGATCGGCCAGATTATCGAAGGCAACACCGTAGTACTCGGGTTCAATATCCTCGATAATGCTCTTTTCCTCCACCGGCTCACTTTGGTCGGCAGATTTTGTACCGAAGGCTTCAAACTCGCGCATACGCCAGCCGTTGTCAGAGCTGTTGGTTAAGAAGAATGCAATATACTTCACCTTTTTCAGGTTGACGTTGACGCCGCATTCGTTGGTGGTATCCTTATCGTTCTGATAAGAATAGACAAGATTCTTGGTTTTGTACAGATCCGCCAGACTGTCGGAAGCATAGATTTTAAAACCGTTATTGACGATCAGTTCGGACAGATACTGACCGGCATAAGCGTGCAGGTGCGTTATGTCGTAATAAGCGTCCAATTCGTACAAAACGCCCGGTTTATCGGTAGAAGTCAGGCTCCAGATGTCGTACAGCTTATCGTAGCGGCCGTCGACCAATTTCGAGAAATCGGTTTCGGTCTTGCCGTCCATAAAGCGGTAGTCATATTCCTTGGCACCCGCATAATCGCCGCCGGGGGCGATGATTTCATACGGCTTGGCCTTCTTCAAAAGGTTGGGCATATTGGGCGCCTTAGGCCAGGTGATTTCTTCCACCTGAATGGCTTTATCGGAGCCGACCAGATCCATTTCAGTCAGACGAATGGTCGATTCGGTATTATACTTCGTTACGATAATGGCAATGTAACGAACCTCTTTACCGATTTTTACCTGAACCTGCGTTCCCTTACAGGTGACGCCTTCGGCAATTTTGGTAGCGTACAAATTACCCATTGCATCCGAAGCGTACACGTCGACCCGAATGGGATTTTCGGCCGTGCCGCCGGTCAGAAGCATTTTATCGACCTTATAAAGGGCGTTAAGGCTGTACATTACGCCGACGTTTTTCGGCGGATTCCAGTCTAATGCACCGTAAACCTCAAAGGTTTCTTTGGTGTCGCCGTCGATCAGTTTATCGGCCGCCGAGGGGTCTGCCACACTGAAACGGTCGTTTTCCATCACGCCGCCGCCCGGAATATCCTGAATGATTCCGGTAGAGGATTCGACGTGGCGGGCAATGAAGTTTTTGGAATTGGCCGGATTTTTCGCCGGTTCGGTCCAATCCCAGTTGGTGGCCGGATTATAGTTGAAATAAACGGCGTTCATCACCGCTTCACGCAGAACGGACATATCCACGTTTTTGAATGCGGGATGATTGTCACCAAACGGATTGTTATAGATATTTGCACCGAAGATCTTTGCAACGTAGCAAGCGCCGGCCAAATACTGACCGTATGCGTTGGCGTGCTGATGATCGCTTTCGTTGACGCCGATACCGGCTTTACGGGCAAATTCAAATGCACGGCCGGACGGAATAATGGTCAGGTCACCGTTGGCGGATGCCATCTGATGGTAGCAGTCTTCAATATACTTAAAGTTGTTATCCTTGAGGCTATCTGCCGCCCAAGTTTCCCAGCTCCACGTTTCGTGGACCATAACCTGTGCGTTCGGCAGTTTGGCCTTAATATAGGCAATCAACTCATCCGATTTTTCATACGTTTCGTATTTATAAGAAGCGTTACTGCCCTGCTGAATGACAACGATATCCCAATCCTTATAACCCAATGCTTCCGAAACGGTGGCAAAGGTCGAAGAACCGTTTTTCACGGTGTGGCGTGCAACCGCCCCGTCAAAATCGGTGTATTCAAACTTATAAACTGCCTTGTTTTTGGTGGCGTTTTCGTAATGCTGTGCAATCGTGCAGCCCGGATATTTCAGGTAACCGAAGGTCAGGTTGTGACCTTGGGCCGCCGCAATTTCGGTAGCATAAGACGCCGCATTTTCGGAGAAGCTGTTACCGATGGTCAGCACCGAAGCGGTTTTTCCCTGCTCCTGCTGGCCGTTGTCCACGCCGGACCAAAGCTCCAACTCACGCAGACGGGTATTTCCGGGATAATCGGTACAGAAGAAAGCCACGTAACGAACTCGTTTACCGATTGTAAGGTCTACGCCGGCGTCCCCGGTAGTGACCTCGCCGATAAGATTGGCGGCCGTATACAGATCCGTCAAATTGTTCGAGGCGTAAACACGCCATTTTTCCTGCAGATCATCGTGACCGGAATAGATGGTGACACGGTCGGCAAAGGCCGATTCGGTCAAGGAATAGCAGGCACCGATATAGCGGGCAGGATTCCAATCCAACGCACCGTAGATATCCGTTGCTTTAGACAGATCCCCGTCGACCGAGGTTGCCGCCGCACCGTTTTGATCAAAACGGGTGGAGTCTTCCAGCGCACCGGTGGAAATAAACATATTTACACCCTTTACGGTGTCCAGCTTGGTTTTGAACAGGTTTTCGGGGTGGAATTCGCCGCTGTCATCGGCAGTCCACAGCTCGAATTCCTTAACGCGCATATTGCCGGTATACGAAATACCGAACAGCGCAACGTAACGAACCTTTTTATTTAACGGAACCTCTACAGCACCGCCGTCGCAAAGATATTCCCCGACAAGGCCTGCCGTGTAGAGGTTGCCGAGCGAATCGGAAGCGTATACACGCCAAGTTTCATCATAACCGTCGTTACCGGCATAAAGGGTAATGCGGTCGGCCGCAACGGTTTCGGTCAAGGTGTAAAGCGCACCGACGTAACGGGACGGATCCCAATCGATCGCACCGTAAACGTCCACAGCGGTATTGACGTCGCCGTCTACCGTGGTGGTGTATGCACCTTTGACGTTAAAACGGGTAGATGCTTCGGTCGTGCCGTTGGAAACAAACATATTTACACCGGCAACGCTTGCAAGCTTGGTGCGGAAGGCGTTTTCGGACTGAAATACCGGCGTGGTATCCTCTGCAGACCAGAGTTCCAGTTCCTTCACGTTGCCGCTGTTGCTGTTCAGAATAAAGGCAATGTAACGAATGCGGCCGTTGATTGCCGATTCCAAACATTCGTTTTCACACTTGATATTATTGGTATAAAGCGAAGAATCCTTGAACAAATCGTCAAGTTTTTCGGCGGCGTAGACCGTCCAATAGTCCGCCGAGCCGGCAAGACCGGAATAAATCTTGGCCGAATCGACCATATAAACGTCATCCAACGTATACAGCACGCCGACCTTTTCGGTATTCGTTCCGCCGGCGACAGAAGAGGCCGTTTCCTTATTTCCGTCGGTTGCGGCGGCAATAGCACCGTTTTCGTCAAACTTGCCACCGGAGGTCATTGCGTGTGTTGCAGTATTGAACAGAATGCCGTGTGCTTCTGCACAAGCGGTTTTCAAGAGGTTTTCAGAAACGAAACCTTCTTCGGCCTTTTCTTCGGTCCAAAGCTCGACCTCGTACATACGGCCGTTGCCGGTATATGCCGTTAAGAAAAGGGCTACGTAACGCACGTCCTTATGCACCGGCACGGTGACACCGCTTTTGGTACAGACAACGCCGTCACCGATTTTATTTTCGGCCGAGTACAGGTCGTCAAGCGTATTGGAGGCATACACGTCATAGGTATCCTTCAATGCCGCAAGGCCGGAAAAAATATTCATTTCACCGCCGTGATAGGTGCCGTCCAGTTCAATTAACGCACCGGCGTAATTACCCCAGTCGTTTGCACCGTATACGTCGGCAAAGACGTTCTTGTTGCCGTCAAACATTGCAGTAAAGGTCTTGCCGCTGCCGTTAAACTGGTTATGGTCGGAAACAGCGGACGTTTCGCGATTCATGATCACGCCCTTGATACTGCTGACGTGCGTTGCAAAGACGTTCTCCGGCACAAAATCCTGTGCCGAAGAAATCAAAGCAATGGAAAGCGAGCTAAGCAGAACGGACGCCAAGACTAAAACGGATAATAAGCGAATTCCGAATTTTCGTTTCATGGTCGCCCTCCTTTCGGGAAGTCAGATTTTACTGATTGATGGTTTTATCAATCTGAGCCTTAAAGCTGGTCTTGTATTCGTTGATCAACTGCGAAATATCGTCACCGGTAACAACGCGGCCCAGCATGGTAACGTAATCTTCTCCCATGGTACCGTATGCATTGTTGGCATAGTTGACGTTTTTGTAGTACGGGGTGATACGGTCGATTTGCTCTTTGGAGAAATACTGTTCCCAAGAGTTATCGCCGCGGCCCTGCGTCATATGCAGTGCAAATGCCGCAACGGCTTCGGGGTTTTTACAACCGTTGACGATACCGATGGATTTCAGCCAGTCGGTCGGATAAGAATTGCTTGCATTGTCCTTGGAAAGCGGAATGGGAGCAACGTCCCAATTCTTCTTTACAACGTCCGGAACGTTTTTGTCGTTCATCAGCTTCGGAGTTTCATACAAACCGTCGACCGCCATAGCAGCAGTACCCTTACGGAAGGTAGCCTCGCCGTCAACAAGCGGGTTTGCAGGGTCGTTCAGCTTTTTGATGAAGTTCAACCCTGCCAAAATCTGCGGATCGCTGAGGTTCTGCGACGGAACACCGTTGCTGTCATACTTTACAACACGAGAGCCAAATGCCGGAACAAATTCACCGCAGCTGCGGGTATTATTACTGCCCGAAGAATAACCGTAAATACCTACACGCGGATTGGTCAGTTGAGAAGCGACCTCATAGAAGGTATCCAAATTCCAATTGCCGCTTGCGGCATATTCGTTCGGCGTTTTAAGACCGGCTTCTTTGAAGAGGTCGGTACGGTAGTACATCACCAGCATATCAACGTCCCAATAGGAGCTGAAGCCGTAATAGTGGTTATTCCACTTGTAGTATTCCATTTTGTTGATATCAAAGCCGCCGTTGGCAATGGTCTTGTCAGACGAGGTATCCAACAAATACTTTTTATTGATATACTGATCGATCGGCTGATAGACGTTGGCAATGATCTGTGCCGGGAAGAATGCACCGTAGATGTATCCGATATCGTACGGGTCATTGGCGGCGATGGATGCCGCGATTTTGGCATTGTAGTTTTCGTAGTCGACGATTTCGTCTACGATCTTACAGCCGGTGCGGTCTTCAAATTCTTTTACCAAAGCGGCTTCGCTTTTACTGGGGGTGTACCACAGCAAACGCTTTAAGGTAACGCCTTCAAACTTTTGCGTCCAAAGGCCATCCTTTTCGACTGCCGCGGTTTCGCCGCCGGAGGCGCCGCTTGCGGAGGAATTATCTTCTCCGGAGCCGCATGCGCCAAGCGTAGCCACCAAAATCAGTGCCAGAATGAGTGCCAAAAACTTTTTCACTTTCATAATAAACTCTCCTTTTAATTTATCCGACTATACCCGTACGCTCAATACTTTCGGTAAAGAAGCGCTGAGTAAAGATATACAAAACCAATGGCGGCAGAATGGTCAGCAAGCAACCGGCCTGCAGGTAGGTGCGGATTTCGTCCGGCGTGCTGGTAACCACGTCAAACAGCTTGGCATCCTGCAAAAGGGACTGCATTTGCTTAAGCATGACCGAAATGGGTTGGCCGCTGCTGAAATACATCGAGGACTGAACGTAATCGTTCCAGTGCCACACAAAGGAAAACAGCAAAACCGTAATAATTGCCGATTTTGCCAACGGCAACATGACCTGCACAAAGGTGCGGAAGGCGTTGCAGCCGTCGATCATCGCCGCTTCCTCCAGATCCTTGGGCATACCGGAGAAGAACTGGCGGAAGATGTAAATGTATAATCCCGATCGCAACCCCACGCCGAAAACGGCCGGCAGAACAAACGTCCAAGTAGTGTTGATCAGCGGGATGTTGGACGGTATGGAAGGAATGATACCGTGCAGCAGGGTCAAGATGCCGAACACGTCAAAATTACGGTAGTTGATAAAGGAAGAAATCAACACGGTTTGCGGCGGTACGATGATGGTCAAAATCACCAGCGCAAAGGCGATATTCTTTTCCTTAAAATTAAATCGGGCAAAGCCGTACCCCACTAACGAGCAGGAAATCAGCGAGCCTAATGTTCCACCCACCGCAATCAAAACGGTCGTTAAGATGGCACGGGGGTAATTGAGTATCTTTACGGCGGTTTTAATGGAACTGAAAGAAATGCCGCGCGGGATCCAAATAACACTGGGATCGTTGACCGTTTCGGGACTGCGCACCGCGATACTGATCATATAAAGAACGGGAAACAGAAAAATATAACAGATACCGACGAACAGTAAAAAACGGAAGATCTTCCAGATGATTTCGGGTGCTTTGCGCTTTAACAAATACTCTGTTTTTACAGTATTCATGCCTTTCCGTTCCTCCTTTCAGAACGGTTTGTGCGTGAACTGACAAACAGCACCAACGCCAGCACAATGCCGACCAACAGGAAGTAGGCCCAGCTCATTGCAGAGGCACGCGCGTATTGGTGATCCGTAAAATAGGAAGCGATCTGCTTCATGACCTCGTTCGCCGAGTCGGTGAAGGTATCTATGATTGTATAAACCACGTTGACTAAAATCATAGGCATAGTCATCGGAATGGTGACCATCCAGAAATTCTCCCAAGCCGAAGCCCCTTCAATAGAGGAAGCCTCGTACAACGACGGCGAAATGGACTGCAACGCCGCCAAAAAGATGATCATCTGAATGCCCGTGCGCCACATGAGGTCGTACAAATTGGAGGAAATATAGGAAAAATAGGAAACGATTTTTTCGCCAAGTCCCATATCAATCAGCAGACTGGTCAAACCGTAAGAATTGGCAGAAACGGTCGTTTCCATCCCTTCCGAAGAAGCAATCAGGCTGGTGGCGAAAGTATCGCTGTTGATGATATCCATAATCACGCCGGAGGCAATAATCACCGGCAGGAAAAAGACAGCGCGGACGAAGGTTCTGCCCTTAAATTTTGAATTAAGCAAAATAGCAAAGAACAGCGACGCAATAATGACGACCGGCACCTTATAAAGCAGCGAGCTCATCGTAGCGACGAGATTCTTATTGAAATCGGGATCCTTCGTAAAAATGTAGGAAAGATTCTTCATTCCCACAAAATGCATATCAAATCCGCCCGGCCTTAGGGTAACGTCGCTGAAAACAAAGGCGAGAGACTGATAAATGCAACGCAGAAAAATGAAGATGAAGCCAAAGTAGAAGGGCAGTACAAACAGACGGCCGTTTCTGGCCTTGCGCCGTTCGATCGTAAGTTTCGATTTTTTCATCGCTTACCTTCCTTCTGTGACGGCATAACTATTGGGAGCAACCGTTACGCCGCCGACCGTTGTTTCCGTTTGAGTGCGGTTGACGTAGATCGTAGTGCCGTTTTCAAAAGTGGTTACCGAAATGCCGTTTTCTTTACTGTGGGCAACCATTTTTTGATCGTATAACTTTTTATAAACTTCATTATAAGCCTTAAACTGCCGAACGGCATCCTCGCGCCAGTTCTGATATTCAGAGCTGTATAACCAGTTGTAGGACGTTTCCATCAAGCCGCTGGAGTTGGCCTTCATACCGTAAAAATACGGATTTGCACCGTATTCAATGCAGTCCAGCAGGTCGTTGCCGGCTTCTGCTCCGTAGGAAACCGAGCCGTGCAAAACCATCTGCATAAACGGAACGCTTTCACTGAAAAGCAGGTTGCCGTCCGAAGTGGCGGGCAGTGAGAAAACGCTGTCAACAAAGGGTAGCGTGTAGGTATTTGCACCGCTGGTTGCAAGCGAACGGCTCTTTGCCGCTTTTTCCATGATTTTGCGGAAGGTCGTAACCGTTTGGGCACGGGTAAAATCATGAGCGAAGTCGGAATACAGTTTTTCACCGAATCCGCCGAATGAAATACCGGCACCAAATTTATATTTTTTTATTTTTTTTTCGGTAGCTCTTTGAACGTTCTTCCCCTCCAGCCGCTACGATGGATCGTCATTATTCACCGGCCCCAATGCCAAAAGCATATAACGATAAATCGGGGTGCGGACGTTAAAAATGGATTTGCACACGTCCGACAAGGTGGAAAATCCGTTGCCGCTTTTCTTCAGCAACATAAAATCGTTATCCAAAAACAGTTTATTATCGGTACCTTTGACGTACTTTATCAGCTTTTCAAGACCCGATTTGCCACCCAACACACCGGCAGGTTTTACTTTAGAAGCGGCCTTTTGATTGGTAATGCCGCTGCCGTTCCAACCGATGTACTGCAACGCAACCGGAACGTCGGCCTTGTTAAAGTATTTTAAGATGTTTTGAGCATCTTCAAAGGAAGTTAAAGCCAGCTTTTTCGTGTACGGAACTCCTAAAAACGAAGCACGTTTTTCGGCGGCGCCGTACAGCGAAAGCATCAGCTTCGGCGCAGAAGCCTTTTGCTGTAAATTCAATTTTTCA
>JAKSQF010000048.1 GCA_024404235.1 Clostridia bacterium
GGATCAAACCGCCGACCGAATAGGTAACGGTGGAGTTTTCCTTAACACGCCAGTCGGCGATTTTCAGGTAGTTATCCACAATGGTCTTATAGTCGACCATCGTCGTGTTGAGGTTACGGATTTTTTCGTGCTGACGGCGGTACAGGATGTAGGCCTTGGCGACCTCGTCATAACCGGCCTTGATGAGAACCGATTCGACACTGTCCTGAATTTTTTCGACCGAGATGTTGCCGTCTTCGATCTTATCCTCGAAATCGGCGGTGACCTTTAACACAAGGAAATCGACCGTATCGGGATGATACTGCTTTTCACAGGCGTCAAACGCCATGGTGATCGCATTTTTGATCTTGGAAAGGTTGAATTCAACGATCTTTCCGTCACGTTTTAATACGCTATACATAGATAATATCCCCTTATCGTTTTTTCGCAAGGATAATATTATCACAGATATGGGCGGATGTCAATAGCAAAAACACAATATCTTGTGTTTTATTTGCAAAAAAATTCCGACAAGTCACAAGACCTGCCGGAAAGCCTTATTATAAAGGGGTTACACGCCACGCAGGGCGGCCGAGGGTACAAAACGGGCAGCCGATTCCCGCATTTTTTCCATTTTTTCTTTGGAAACGGCGTGCAAAACGGATGCATTGCCGATCAAATTGCCGCTATCGGTAAAGCCCTGCAAAAAGTAGTGCGGTGCGCCGGCGATCCACTCCCCGATCGCACCGATATCCGCCACGGTGTGGTACTCGTCCACGACCGTGGTGCGAAATTCGTAATCAATGCCGCTGTTTTTCAGAATTTCAACGCTTTGCTCCACCGCAGAGGTGTCATATTCGGCAAGACCGATCGTCTGCGCGTATTTTTCTTTGGAATTTTTAATATCCATCGCCACGTAGTCGATGAGTTTTTCGTCCAAAAGCGCCTGCAGGCGGTCGGGAAAACTGCCGTTGGTATCCAGTTTGACCGCATACCCAAGTGCCTTGACCCGACGGATAAACTCGGGCAGGTCGGGTTGCAAAAGCGGTTCACCGCCGGTAATGGTCACGCCGTCCAGCAGGCCGACCCGCTTATTTAAGAACGTAAGGATCTCGTCATCGGTATAGACGCCGGCATCCTCGATTTGAGTGACCAACAACGCATTATGACAAAACGGGCAGCGATAGTTACAACCGCCCGTAAAAAGCGTGCAGGCGACCTTGCCCGGAAAATCGAGCAGCGTCATTTTCTGAAAACCGTGAAAGCGCATAGGAAGTTCTCCTTTCGAGGATTACTTCCCTATTCTACCACATCTTTTGCAGATTGTCACGGGTCAATTTTATTTTCAAGCGGAAAAACGCCGCTATCCCAAACGACAAGCAACGTGCCGTTTTCCACCGTAACGGCGGAAGGCGCACCCACAAATTCGTTGCTGACGCCAAGCGGGAAATCACCCGAAAGTTCGGCGTTGTCGAGTTCATAGGAAAGACCTTTCAGCGTGACACCGCTTGCCTTTTCACCGTGGCAAAAGACCGATATTCTGCCGCTTGCCGCTGGAAATGAAAGGGTACCGTCGCAAATAGCGGTAACGCATTGCTTTTCGGAAATCAGCAATACCCGAACGCCCTGCTTTGCCGCGGCGGCACACAGCTGCAGATTTGCCAGTGTATGGTCGATTTTACCGCCCAAAGAACCGTACACATAAATCTGCTTTGCACCGTTTTCAATGGCATAGCGCAACGCATAGCCGACGTCGGTATCATCCTTGCGGACGGGCAATTTCGTTACCCGTTCGCTTTGCGGAACGTAGCCGAGCGAATCAAAGTCGCCGATAATTTCATTCGGCACAAGGCCGAATTTTTGCACCGTTTCAATGCCTTTATCGGCGGCAATGACCGTATCGCCGAGTTGGGGCTTTACCGTCAGTTTTTCAACGGGCAATGCCCCGAAAATGAACCAACTCATTTTGAAAATCTTGCGCCCAATGCGTTTACTCTTTTATAGACGCCCAACTTTGCCAGTGCAAATGCACCCAGAACCGTGATGACCAATTCCGGCAGCATATAGGTGCCGTTGTAAGCAACAGAATACAGGAAGGGATTGTTGAAGATATCGAACGATTGGAAGAAGATGCTGCCCGAAACCAAGTGCGAGCAGAAACGCGCGAACACGGCGATTGCAACACCCGCAATGATACCGACATCGCCCTTGCTACGGAACAATCCGGACAGGCACAACAGACCGAAGGCCAGCAGATAGTCGAAAACGATCGAGCCGACCAAAGTTCCGGCGGTAAGACCCCAACCGAAAACGCCGTCCAGCATCATCTGAATTGCGCCGTAAAGCACGCAGGGTAAAACAGCGGTAGCAGTACCGAACAGAATACCGATCATACATACCGGCAACATCGAAAGCAGCGTAATGGAACCACCCATAGGCATCTGCCAAACTTTAACCATACTGAGCACCGTGCTGAGCGCGATCATAATTGCGCTGACGGCAATTTTGTAGATGTAACCGGTTTTTGAATTTTGAGACATTTTTCACCCATCCTTTTCATTTTTATCCTACATTCCATAAGAAAAGACCGCAGGAAGAAAAAACCTGCGGTCTGATACAGTGAAATAAATATTTCCCTACGGCGGCATTATCCGCATCAGGTCACAGGTCGAACCATACGCCCGAAGGCGGGGATTCCTCTCAGCCGGAGTTTCATCCAGCTCCCTTTTTGCAATATGAAAATGTAAAACTACAATTATTATACGCCGAAATGACGATTTGTCAAGTACTTATTCGGCGCCGTTTGCAACAGCTTCTGCCGCTTCGGCCTGCGTTTCGGGATCGTACGACAAAATCGGTTCAACCTTCTTGCCCTTGATCTTACGGTCAACAAAGTTCTTTGTGATCTTCATGACCAACGGGAACAGAACAATAACACCGATCAAGTTCGGGATCATCATCAGGCCGTTGAAGGTATCCGAAATATCCCAAGCAATGCTGGAGGTCATTAAAGCACCCGAAATGATCATCAGAACGAAGATGACCTTATAAATCTTTTTGCCCGTTTCACCGAAGAGGTATTCCACAGCCTTAGAGCCGTAGTGCGACCAACCGAGAACGGTGGTAAAGGCGAACAGGAACATTGCAATGGCAATGAATTTCTGACCGATATTGCCCCAAGAGAAGACCGAGTTGAACGCTTTAGCCACCAGCGTTGCATCGGTAACGCCTGCGGCCAGCTCGCCGGTTTTCAGGTTATAAAGGCCGGAGGTCAGTACCACCAAAGCGGTCATCGTGCAGACGACCATGGTATCGGCAAAGACCTCGAAAATGCCCCACATACCCTGCGTGACCGGTTCTTTAACGTTGGAGTTAGAGTGAACCATAACCGAAGAACCGAGACCGGCTTCGTTGGAGAAAACGCCGCGCTTGAAGCCCTGTGTGATAACCTTGCTGATCAGCGCACCGCTGACACCGCCGATGGCGGCAATCGGTTTAAAGGCATTGACAAAGATGGCTTTGAATGCGCCGCCGATGTGTGCATAGTTGCAGCCGATAATGATAAGACTGCCCAAAACGAACAGCACGACCATGAACGGAACGACCTTTTCGGCAACTGCCGCAATACGCTTTAAGCCGCCAAGGATGATCAATGCACCCAAAGCAACCAGCACAAGGCCGATGATCAAAGCGTACAGCGAAACGTTGCCGTACAGCGTGACCGACGAAAGTGCCTTGATTTGGAAAGCATCCTGCACGTTGATGACGATTTTATTAACCTGACCCATATTGCCGATACCGAACGAAGCAAGCACGGCAAACACGGCAAACAGACCGGCCAAGAAGCTGCCGATTTGCTTACAGTGCTTTTTGGCACCGAGACCGTCCTTTAAGTAGTACATTGCACCGCCGGACCATTCGCCGTCCTTATTTTTACGGCGATAGTAGATGCCCAGCACGTTTTCGGAGAAGTTGGTCATCATACCGAAGAAGGCGGCACCCCACATCCAGAAAACCGCACCGGCACCGCCGATGGCGATCGCGGCCGCAACACCGGCGATATTACCGGTACCGACCGTAGCCGCAAGCGCCGTACAAAGCGCCTGAAACGGCGAAATGGACGCCTTTTCGTTACTGTGGCCGATGACGTGCTTTTTGAACATACTGCCGATGGTTTTCTGCCACCAGAGTTTAATGTGCGACAACTGAAACACCTTGGTGACAACGGTCATCAAAATACCGGTGCCCAGCAACAAAATCAAGCCGATTTTGACCCAAACGAAGGTATTAATGGCGTCATTCAGTTTCGCAAGTTGGTCTAAGAAATTTCCCATAAAACTTTCCCCTTTTTTATTTTTTCAAATATAAAAGACCGTGCTGAAAAGCACGGTCTCACAAAAGTACAAAATAAAATACAGATTTTTAAATATCTGCCTTTGTCCTTTTGCCTGAGAGATTCGCGTACCTTTCACGCTTTGCCCCTTCGGCACCCGAATTCAATCGGGTTTCTCCAAAGTGTCATCCGTTCGCAGTCTTTGTCCTTTCGGACACCTGAGAGTGTTACTCCTTCGGTCGCACGGCAGTGCATTTCCTACGAATATCATCTGACTTATATTTGATTTTGAAATATTATATCATACCATTATTGAAAATGCAACATTTTTTTATTCATCGTCTTCCCCGTTATACGGAATATAACGTACCCGACGTCTGCGTTTGCGGTTCATAAAGACAACTGCAACGGTCAGCGCCAGTGCCGCAAGAACGACAAGCACCAAGACGATCAACAGCACACGCATGGATTTTCTGAAAAATTCTTTTATGCCGCTCCAAATCCTCAAAATATTACTACGGGAAACATCCGCACCGGCGACGAGATCGACGGTATCCAACACCTGACCGGCATAAACAAGCTCGGCTTTACCCAGCACGTCACCCTTTTTGATCGGGGCATTAAAGCTGCCGTCTTCGTTGGGGCTGTTATAATGCGGACGCACCTCGATAGTGGAATTATCCGAATCGCATGGCAACAGCACCGGCTTACTGCCGGCAATATTGACCGTGACGTGGTCGGTATCCATTGAGTAATTAACGGCACATTCGCCCAACCATTCCATATTGACCGTGCGCAGTTCGAAATTGGAAAAGGCAGTACGGAACATCTGTGCGCTGTCGGAAAAATGCTCCTTTCGGCCGTTAGGACAACCCATAATAATACACAGGTAATTCATATCATTATAAGAAGCGGTGCTGACAAGACAGCGGCCGGCTTCATCGGTAAAGCCGGTTTTAACGCCCGAAGCATAGGTATAATACTGCGCACTGCCGCTTAACAGCAATTCATTGGTAGAACTCAGCAGACGCTCGCCTGACATATTGGTTGCCGGCATCTGATAAGACGCACTGCCGCAAATCGTCTTAAAGGTTTCGTTCTTCAAAGCGTACTTTGTCAGCGTGGCAATATCCCGTACGGTGGTGTAGGTCTGTTCATCGTGCAGACCGACCGGATTGCCGTAATGCGTACCGGAAAGACCCAGCTTTTGCGCCTTATCGTTCATCATTGTCATAAAGTTTTCAACGGTATCGCCGTAAAAAAGAGCGCCGAGATAGGCACAGTCCCCCGAGGATTTCATCAAAATCATATACATCAAATCCAGTTGGGTAAAGGTTTCCCCGATTTTTAAATCGGAAACGGCACTTCCCGTGCCGGTAATGTAGGACGTAACGGCATCGGTCATTTCAACCGTTCCGGTCGGGTCATACTTCGGACTTTCCAAGCATACGGTCACCGTCATAATTTTGGCAATGGAGGCCGGATACACCTTTTCATCAATATTCTTTTGATACAAAACGTCGCCGGTATCAAGGGAGACTAACATTGCCGCCTTGCCCGAGGTAGTAACCATTGCCGACATTTTGCCGCCGGCACCGGACGTATCGGCAGGCTCGTTATCAGCCAAAGCCGTAAACGGCACGGAAAATACGATTAAAATAACTAAAAGTAAAGAAAACAGTTTTGTCTTCATAAAAATCACCTTACAATTAAGTTAATAATATGATAACATAATTCTTGACAAATGAAAAGTGTTAATTTAATATTTTAACAGAGTCTATTTTGGAGGAATTCGTCTTGATTTATGTAACAGGCGATATGCACGGCGATACCACCCGACTTTACGATCGGGAATTTCGCAAGCTGAAGGCCGGTGACGTTTTGCTGGTCTGCGGTGATTTCGGTTATATTTTCAATCACGACAAGTTGGAAAATCAAGTCATTAAGTTCTTTGCCGAGCGCAAATTCATTACCGCCTTCGTGGACGGCACGCACGACGATCTTTCCTACATCAACCGCTGCCGAACGACCGTTTGGAAGGGCGGCATGGTACACCGCATCAAGGGCAATCTGCTGCATCTGATGCGCGGACAGATTTTCGACATTGACGGAAAACGCATCTTCACCTTCGGCGGCGGCGAAAGCATTGATAAGGACATGCGCTTGGAGCAGGGCCGTTGGTGGCGTGAAGAGGAGCCAACCCCGATGGAAATGGCAGGCGGTGCCAAGCGATTGGACGAAGCCGGCTGTGACGTAGACTATATTATTACCCACGAGCCGCCGATGTTGGTCAAAAGCGCCATGCTGATGCGCCGCGGCAGTAACGACCGTGTCAACAAACTGAACGGTTATTTTGAGGAGATCGGCCGCACCTGTAAATTTACCCATTGGTATTTCGGTTCCCTGCATGAGGACCGGGTCATCACCGAGCATCACACCTGCGTTTTCCGCAAGGTCCTGCCGCTTAATCATCCGGCAAGAACGCGCCCCTTTACGGAAGAAAAGGTGCCGGTCGCCGCTGTAGAAGACCTGCAGGAATAACGCACTTGCCGATACTTGACAAATATGGTATAATATTAGAAATAATTTTCCGCCACGCGGATGAACAGGAGCATATATTATGATGAATACCGACCGGCTTTGTATGAGTTGTATGAACAAAATCGGTGACGAGGCAATCTGCCCGATCTGCAAACACAGCACTTCGGAACAGAATCCCGCCAATACTCTACCCGTAAGATCCGTTTTGAACGACCGCTATCTTGTCGGGCGCGTATTGAGCATCAACGGCGAAAGCGTGATTTACATCGGCTGGGACAATGCCGACGATATTGCCGTTTACATTCGGGAATTTTTCCCTGCCGGCATTGCACGGCGCAATCCCGACCGCACCGTTACCATGATCGCCGACAAAAAGTATGCCTACAACGAAGGCTTGTTGGAATTCTTATCACTGAACCGCAAGCTGGCCTCGATGGTTTTGCCCGCCTTAAACAAAACCTATACTGCTTTTGAAGAAAACGGAACGGCTTATGCCGTCAGCGCGGCTGTTTCCGGCAAAACTTTAGAGAGTTTTCTGACCCAGAACGGCGGCGCTTTAAAATGGGAGCAGGCACGTTCCCTGTTCTTCCCGCTGATGGAAACCATTTCGGAATTACACGAGGCCGGTATCGTGCACGGCGGTATTTCGCCCGAAACGATTATCATCGGCCGTGACGGGAAACTGCGCCTAAACGGTTTTTCCATTCTTAAAATGCGCCAGCGTGTTTCGGATTATGAAACACATCTGTTTGCGGGATATGCCGCCGCAGAGCAGTATGCCGAAAACGGATCGGCTACCGTGCAGAGTGATATTTACGCCCTTTCGGCCGTGCTGTTCCGTGTATTGATCGGTACCGTACCGCCCGCCGCCGATAATCGGATGCGGCGTGAAAGTCTTTCGGTACCGTCCCGTTTTACCAACGAATTGCCGCGTCAGGTTTTGGTGGCAATGGCAAACGGTCTTCAGCTTTCGCTTGAAAAGCGCACCAAGACCTTAGAAGATTTCCGCAACGAATTGGTTTACGGCGAAACGGCCGTAAAACGCACCGCTGCAGCCCGGCCGCAGCGCACGGCAGTTTCAGCCAAAGTTGACGCCGGTTTTAACGACGAAGGCAATCGCGGCACCAAGCAAAAAAAGGGACACGGTGTAGTCGTCCTTTTGATTTCAGCGTTAATTACGGCATTGCTGTGCGGTGTAATGGGCGTCCTTATTATTAACTCGTTAAAGAAGGGCAATGAAACGACGGGCGATTCCGCGCCGACAAGTGCCGCCTCCTCTTCTTCAAACGAATCGGTTTCCAAAGAAACCTACACCGTTCCGAAGCTGTGCGGCAATAACGTCAGCATCCATTGCAGTGAGGTCGAATCGGATGAAAAATACGCCGAACTGCGCAAGAAGGTAAAAATCGTATACCAAGGTGTCTTTGACGATCGGACGCCGGCCGGTATTATCTGCAACCAGTCGGTAAGCGCCAATTCCAAAACGCCGGTCGGTTCGGAACTGATTTTGACCATCAGCTTGGGCAAAAAGGAAATTGATATGCCGAACCTTGTCGGCTTAAGCGAGCGCGAAGCATGGCAGCGTGTTCAGGAAGCCGGTCTTTGCAACGTGGAAGCGGTTGACAACAGTGACCGCAACAAACCGACCGGGTCGGTCATCAGCCAGTCGGTTCAGGCACACACCAAGGTTTCACCGTATCAGAAGATCTGGTTTGACGTCAACGCTTGGGAAGAGCCGGTTGACAACGGATTTGATACCGAATGATCTTTTTTGAAAAAAAGACTTGATTTTTCCGAAAATAGTGGTATACTGTATTTGGTAAATATGTAAGAAAGGTGAGTGGGGCGACCCGCTCACTTTTATTTATGGTCGATTACGGAGGAAGAAAAATGGCTAACATTACCGAACGGGTCACCGAGCTGATCCGCCAAACGGTGGAAGACCAAGGGGTTTCCCTTTGGGACGTTCGCTTCGTAAAAGAAGGGGCTTCCCACTATCTGCGTATCTACATTGACAAGCCGGAGGGCATTGACATCAACGACTGTACCAATGTTTCACACGCGATCGATCCCCTGCTGGATGAAGCCGATCCCATTGACTGTGCATACTATCTTGAGGTATGCTCGCCCGGTATCGAGCGGGAGCTTTTACGCGACGCCCATTACCAAACGGCGCTGGGCAAAACCGTCCGCATCAAATTGTATCACGCAATTGACGGACAAAAAGAATTTACGGGTATTTTACGTTCCTTTGACGGATCTTTTGTTCTTGAAGAGGACGGCGCAACACGCAGCTTTGAACGTTCAACCGTTTCAAAAATCGTGTTAGCAGATGAATAAATCGGAGGAAGGAATCAAAAAATGGCTAAAACAAGAAAAACCGCTAAAGAAAAGAAGGATAACAAGGCGTTCTTTACAGCACTTCGTGCGCTGGCAACCGAACGCAACATTCCGGAAGAATTTATCGCCGCAAAAATCGCCGATGCGATCGTTGTGGCAACCCGCCGTGACTACGGCAACAACGACAACGTTTTCTGCGTGATCGATCCCGAAAAGGAGATCTTCAGCGTGACCGTCCGCAAGTTTATCGTTGACGAGGTAGAAGACGAATCGACCCAAATCACCCGTGAGGATGCTTTGCAAATCGACCCGAAGGCACTTGAAGCCGAATACGTTGACATTCAGATTGACCCCAAAAAATTCGGCCGCGTTGTTGCACAGAACTCCAAAAACAATTTCCGTCAGGGCATTCGTGAAGCCGAGCGTGATCAGGCTTTGGCTGAATTCCAAAGCCACAACCGTGAGCTGGTGACCGCCGTTGTCGAGCGCATTGACCCGAAAACCGGCAATGCCATTCTTTCCATCGGTCACAGCGAAGCTACCCTGCCGAAGATCGAGCAGGTACCGGACGAGGAGCTGTACGAAGGCGACCACATCAAGGTTTACGTTGTGGACGTAAACGAAAGCGACCGCGGACCGCGCATTATGCTTTCCCGTACCCATCCGGGTCTTGTAAAGCGTTTATTTGAAATTGAAGTACCCGAAATCTTTGACGGTACGATCGAAATCAAATCCATTTCCCGTCAGGCCGGTGCCCGCACCAAGATGGCTGTGTGGTCGGCAAACGAAGAGATCGACGCTGTCGGCGCCTGCATCGGCCCGAGAGGCGCCCGTGTCAACAAGATTGTTGAAGAGCTGGCCGGCGAAAAGATCGACATCGTAAAATACAGCGACGATCCGGCACAGTTTATCAGCGAAGCACTCTCCCCCGCAAAGGTCGTTGAAGTAACCATTGACAATGCCGAGGAAAAGACCTGCCGTGTCAGTGTTCCGGAGTCCCAGCTATCACTGGCGATCGGTAACAAGGGTATGAACGTACGTTTGGCCGCAAAACTGACCGGTTGGAAGATTGATATTCACCCCGAAAGCGGTTTCTTCGGCGAATAAGCCGAAAATCGGACAGAAAGGCGGACAGAATCGAATGGCTGTTAAGAAAACCCCGATGCGGATGTGCATCGGTTGCAGAGAAATGATGCCCAAAGCACAGCTTGTCCGTGCAGTGCGCACCCCCGAAGGGGAAATCCTGCTGGACACGACCGGCAAAAAGAACGGTCGGGGCGCCTACCTCTGCCACAAGGAAGAATGCCTGCGCAAGGCGGCCAAGCAGAACGCTTTGGCCCACGCATTCGGTGTTCCGGTCGAAGCGGAAATCTACGACCGTTTATCCGAGGAGTTGAAGAAAATTGACGGATAAAGTCTTGACGTTGTTGGGGTTTGCCGCCAAAAGCGGTAATCTGATCTACGGAGCAAACGCGACCATGGAAGCGTTGAAGGTCAAAAAGGCATTTTTGGCCGTTGCCGCCGCAGACGTTTCCCCGAAAACGTTAAAAGAAATTCAATTTTTCGCCCAAAAAAACAGTTTGCCCGTTTTAAGTCTTGAAAACGAGCGTATTGAAAGCCTTTCAAATGCCGTCGGCAGAAAATGCGGCGTTGTTGCCCTGACCGACCGGCAATTTGCCCAATCCGTTTAAAAAAAAAAAAAAACAGGAGGAAATGCGAATGAATAATAAAT
>JAKSQF010000049.1 GCA_024404235.1 Clostridia bacterium
GAGCTGTGCACCGGCCTATTTCCTGCGTAAATATTTTTGATTAATTTTCCTTAAAACGCCGTGGTTATGGGCTTTTTTGAGGTACCGTGACTGGTCACTCGGGCCATATCGAGTATTCATATGGGATTGACCTATGAATACTCGATTTTTCTTTGAAATCAACATTCTTTTTTGTATGAGCATCCACACTATCAAAAACCGCCTAAACAGTGATGTTTAGGCGGTTTGGTTTCGTCTGTCTTTGCGAGGCTTCGTACGGTTTGACATCGTATTTGAATGTGGTATAATATCCGTAGCGGGAAAATTCGGATTTGATGTATCATACGACGGTAAAATCGCAAATATTTAGTAAGGTGAGAATGATGAAAGTTTTAAACTTCGGTTCAATAAATATCGATAAAACATATTTGGTTGATCATTTTGTGCAACCGGGCGAAGCAAAAACCTCTTTAAAACTGCAGACCTTCTCCGGTGGAAAAGGCTTAAACCAATCTATTGCGCTCGCTTTGGGCGGGGCCGAAGTGCATCACCTTGGTTGTGTCGGTGCAGACGGTGATTTTCTGATCGAAATGCTGGAAGAGAAGGGTGTCAACACCGACTATATTACAAAGTTGTCTGAAATTCCGACCGGTCACGCCATTATTCAAGTAGACGGCGCCGGTCAAAACTGTATCTTATTGTTTGCAGGTGCAAATCGTGCTTTTGAAACAGATATGATTGATAAAGTTATGGAAAACTTTAGCGCCGGCGATTGGATTTTATTACAAAACGAAACCAACGAATTGGCTTATGCAATGAATTGCGCGAAAAGTAAAAAAATGAAGATTGCCTTTAATCCCTCTCCGGCAGATGAAAAAATAAATGATTTACCGTTAAACCTTGTCGATTTATTTTTTATCAACGAAACCGAAGGTGCTGCTTTGACCGGAAAAAGCAGCGCTGAGGATATATTGGATTCAATGCTTGGAAAATTCCCCAATGCTTCGGTTGTTCTAACACTCGGCAAAAGAGGCAGCATCTTCCGAAATGCCAATAATAACATTGCGCAGCCCATTTTTGTTACCGAAGTAAAAGACACTACCGGTGCAGGAGACACTTATACGGGATTCTTTTTGGCAAATTACATAAACGGTGTCGCCTTGCGTGATTGCATGCAACTTGCCACCATGGCCTCAACCATTCAGGTTACTCGTGAAGGTGCCGCAACCGCTATCCCAACTCTTGATGAAGTAAAAAAATCTCTAATGGCTATTCCCATTATATCCGAAAAGTATTGATTTAACGGTTTGTATGCAATATCACTATCTCAAGTTGCGAGCGTGCCTGCTTGTTGTGAAACGGTATTGGATCGTTTATAACCGATTTCATACAGCAGCATCATCAAATGGGCGACGATTTTCGCACCGTTCCCGCAGTTCGAGTTTATTCCCACCGGCGGCGTGGATCGAAGCAATATTGACGAATTTTTGGCGTTCGATAAAATTGTGACCATCGGCGGCAGTTTTGCCGAGAAAATTTGACCGCGCCCGTCTGTAATACTGCGACTTCGACAACCATCGGTTGCGGGCTTTGAAAACCTGAATATCCTTGACGGAAAGTTGTGCTTTCCGTATAATAAAAGAGAAAATACCGTTAAAAAGCGGTATCTTTGAAGGAGGCACTGTATGGATATTTCCAAAAAGTTGACAGCACTTAGAACGCGAAACGGTTGTTCGCAGGAAAAATTGGCGGAAAAACTTAACGTTTCCCGTCAGGCAATTCAAAAATGGGAAAACGGTTCGGCGCTTCCGAATCTGGATCATCTGACGCGGATCGCCAAACTGTTTGGTGTCACGTTGGATAGCTTCGTGCTGGACAGCGATCTCAGATCTCTCGAAGAACTCGCTCATGAAAAAGGGGGCAAAAGTGCGCCGGAATATGATAAATTACACGCGTGGGAAGTCTACTCCGCCAATCTTGACGTCGAGTGGCGGCAATCGCTTGACGAAGGACTTGACATTGAAAAATACCGCGATCTGTTTGAAGCGGTGCGCAAGCTGCCGCTGACGCCTGAAAAGGAACGTTTGGCGGACGTACTGTATGATCTGATACAGAAGGCACCGATGCGTCCGGATTATCCGTATCGGGAACCGTCAGATCTGCAAGGGATTCTTGCGGAGCGTGATCCTTCGCTTCAGCAGCCTCCGGCGGCAATACCGCAAGATTATCGGAATCACGTTGCCGGTGCGTGGTATGGGCGCATTATCGGTTGCCTGCTCGGGAAACCGGTGGAGGGAATCCGTACAGAGGAGTTTTTACCGCTTTTGAAGCGTTCCGGAAATTTCCCGATGCACCGCTACATTCTGTCGACCGATATTGATGCCGAGTCAAAAAAATGCACTCAATTCCGTTTTACCGAGTGGAAACCTTGGGCGGACATCGTGGACGGTATGCCGAGTGACGACGACACGAATTACACGGTCCTCTATCAGGAAACCGTCGAACGCTGCGGCAGGGATTTTTCTGCGACGGATATCGTCGGAATGTGGCTTGATGAACAGCCGAAAAGCGCCTACTGTACGGCAGAGCGTGTCGCTTACTGTAATTTCGTTCGGGGATATTTTCCGCCTCTGTCGGCAACCTATAAAAATCCGTTCCGAGAATGGATAGGGGCGCAGATCCGCGGGGATTATTTCGGTTATATCAATCCGGGTGATCCGGAAGCGGCGGCAACGATGGCACTGCGGGACGCCTGCCTTGCGCAAACGAAAAACGGCATTTACGGCGAGTTGTTCGTTGCAGCGGCACTGGCAACGGCGGCTGTGACGGATGATATTGGTGAGATCGTTCGCGGCGGATTATCGCAGATTCCTGCCAAGTCCCGCCTCTATGAGCGGTTGACCGACGTGCTGAACCGTTTTGAAGCAGGGGAAAGCGAAGCGTCTTTCTTTTCTGATCTGCATCAACGTTATAACGAGCACGAAGGTCACGATTGGTGCCATACGATTTCCAACGCCGAAATCGTGGTCGCCTGCCTGCTGTGGGGAAAAGGTGATTTCGGACGCTCGATCTGTATGGCGGTCGAGCAGGGATTCGATACCGATTGCAACGGTGCTACGGTGGGGTCCATCCTCGGTATGCGCGGCGGTGTCGGCACCATCGGTAAAGAATGGTTTGTACCCTTAAACGGAAAACTCCATACGTCGCTTATCAGATGCGGTACGGTAAAAATCGAAGATCGCATTGATATGACCATGCGTCATCTGCCGAAAAAGGCATAAGGAAAAATGCCTGAAAAATTATTCCGCTTGCTATACTGAAAATATAAGTATTTTTTGCTCAAATGTGCCATATAAAATGGCTGTAACCGATTTCAGTTACAGCCATTTTTGTTTGTAGGGGCTGAGAGCATAAACTCAGCAAGGGGTGATAAGCTTCTTTTTTGTGTACTAAGCAGGTTTACACCTGTTTCGGTTTTAAATTTCTACGCTTCTCCGTCACGGTTGGCAAGCTCTGTTTCGTCGGGATTCTGCACGTGGAGATGTTGTCGCGTTCGTTGAGGACATTCGGCTTGGCAAAATGCTGCGGCCGTATTTACTGATATTTTCCACACGACGGGAAAAATATCAACGGAATCTCTTTGATCTATCGACGGTAACCGTAACGCTTTCCGTTTTTGAAAAGGAAGAAAATGGTCAGTAAAAGACCGATGCTTTCCACTGCGATAACGACCTCCCACAAGCCGTCAACTCCGAAGAAAAACGGCAGCAGATAAATCATGATCAATTCTAAAATCAGCGTTCTCGACACGGATAAAACTGCCGAAATTTTGCCGTTGTTCAATGCCGTGAAAAAGGCCGAGCCGAATATGTTGAAGCCCATGATCAAAAAGGCGACGGAATACAGCCGTAAACCGCGCAACGTCAAGGTGTAAAGCGTGGCGTCATACCCGACAAACAACTTGGAAAGCGGAACGGATAATACTTCGGCCAAAACAAACATCGAAACGTTGGTGGCAAGAATAATGCGCAGGCTTTTGCCGTAAACGTTTCTTAATTCGGCGGTGTTTTTTGCACCGTCGTTGTAGCTGACAATCGGTGAAATGCCCATTGTATAACCGATATAAATCGCAACAAAGATAAACGAAACGTACATAATGACCCCATAGGCCGAAACGCCGTTTTCACCGGCATATTTCATTAGCTGCAGGTTGTATAAAAAGCCGACGACCGACATGGAAACGTTCGACAGAAACTCGCTGATGCCGTTACTGCAGGTCTTTAGCAGGATTTTGATTTCAAAAGAGGCTTTGCCAAGGTGAATGATCCAATTCTTTGCGGCAAAAAACAGCACAAACGGAATAACGCCACCGACAGTTTGACTAAGCACCGTCGCCCAGGCGGCGCCCGAAAGCCCGCATCTTAAAACGCCGACCAACAGCCAGTCCAAAATCATATTGGTAAAGCCGGCAATCAGCGTAACGGTAAATCCCAGCTTCGGCCGTTCAGCCGTAATCAAAAAGGTTTGAAACAGCTGTTGGATCATAAAGGTGGCAATGCCGATCATATTGATGCGCAGATAAAGAATGCCGTAGGGCGTCATTGCCTTAGTGGCGCCAAGTAGCTGTACCACAAGCGGCGCTATCGCATAACCGACTGCACCGAGGATGATTCCCACGGCCAGCGTCGTGTAGGTAATCAGCGAAAAATAGCGCGAGGCTTTTTCGTTTTCTTTCATACCGAGGTAAAACGCTACCAGCGCACTTCCGCCCGAGCCGAACATAAACCCGATGCCTGCAATCAGCATAATAAAGGGCATCACAAGGTTAAGCGCGGCAAACGGGGTGGGGCCGACGTAGTTGGAAACGAAATACCCGTCCACAATACCGTATAGCGACGTAAAAACCATCGAGCTGATGGGTGCTAACGAAAACAACAGCATCTTTTTATAAGAAAAATGATCCGATAACTGAATGTTCATAAACTTCCTCTAGAAAAAGTTTCTAATTTGATATATAATTTAGAATGATAAACTTTTTCGTCGAAAAAGTCAAGGTTATGCGGTGCAGAAAGTTTTGCTTAAAGCAAATTCCCGTGCCGTAAATGATCGCTTTGCAAAAAAAGGTGATAATCGCCAACTGATTGATCAAATTAAAAAGGATGGATTAAGATGTATACAAAACACGAATGGAAGTCCGAGCGATACTTCAACTTTAAATACGTGCAGTATTTGCCGAAGGATTACGATGGGCAGAAAAAGTATCCGTTAGTGTTCTTCCTGCACGGCGCAGGCGAGCGTGGTGACGATTTGGATGCGGCCTCCCGTCACGGGTATATGAAATACGTTCGGGAAGAGGGAAAGGAATACCCGTTCATTTTTATCGCTCCCCAATGTCCGGACGATAAATACTGGGGTTGCTTTACCGAATCGTTGTTGGCTTTCTTGGATGATATCTGCGAAATGTTGCCAATCGATACCGACAGAATTTATCTCACCGGTTTAAGTATGGGCGGCACGGGTACGTGGATGCTTGCTATGGCCGATCCCGACCGTTTTGCGGCGATCGCACCCGTTTGCGGCAGCGGTATCGTCTGGCATGGCGGAATACTCAAAGACGTTCCCGTTATGATGTACCACGGCGATTGTGACGATATCGTTCCGATTGATGAAAGCGTTACCATGCTGAAAGCCGTCAATTCACGGGGCGGAAACGCACAACTGAAAATCTGTTATGGTGTGGATCACGGTGCTTGGAACATCGCATACGCCGGCGATGAATTGCAAAATTGGTTGTTGTCGCACAAAAAATAAAAAAGTCCGTATCATACGGCTAAAATACAGAAATCAGGGTGAAAATATGAAATTGGGTAAAACACTTATTTTAGGGGATAGCTATTCGACCTTTGAAGGATATATCCCCGAAGGATTCAATCCGTGGTATTTTTCGCAGAAGGTCGATTATACCGACGTTCACAGGGTAGAGCAAACTTGGTGGTATCAGGTCTTTCAAGAGGAGGGGAATACCCTTTTAAGAAACGACAGCTACTCGGGTGCTACCGTCTGCAATACCGTAAGACCGGAAATGTCGGTGGATACGTCGTTTATTTCCCGTTTTGACCGACTTGTAACGGACGGATTTTTCAAGGAAAATATGCCGGATACGGTCTTGATTTTCGGCACAACAAACGACTCTTGGACGGATGCACCCGTCGGTGAACTGCAATTTGAAAACTTCACGGCGGAAGATTTATTAAAGGTTTTGCCGGCGTGCGGTTATCTTGCCGAAAGAATAAAAACGGTATTGCCGAATGCGACGGTGTGCTGGATGATCAACACCGAATTAAAGCCCGAAATCGTGAACGGCATTATGAATATTGCAAATCACTTTGATCAGGAATATATCAAATTTGATCACATTGATAAGCAAAACGGGCACCCCGATGTAAACGGAATGAAGCAAATCGCCGCCGCAGTGATTGGCAAGGCGCAGGGCAAGTAATTTCCGTTTTTGAACGCTTTAATAATAAAAAAAGGGATCGGTTTTTGCCGATCTCTTTTTTGCGCTTTTGTACCACCCGAAAGCGGAATTGTGAAAGATATTATTCCAAAATATTCGTCGTGATAAAGTCCACACCGTATTCAATCAAACGGTCGGCGTCGGCCGGCTCGTTGACCGTCCAACAGTTGACCTTCACGCCCCGCTCGTGGGCATAGCGGACAAATTCCGGCGTAACGCAGGGGAAGTAGATATCAATATCCATCTTGCAGGCGGCCACCTTGTCAACTATCTTTGTGCTGTTGTCTTCACACAAAAATTGAACGGAAGCATTTGCAAAGCATTCCCGCACAAAGATAAGATTTTGAAAATCAAATGAAATAAAGACGGTGTTTTCCAGCCAACCCAAGCGTTTAATTTCATCACAAACACGCTCGATATCGGCCTTGCCAAACGGGTTTTTGATTTCTAAAATCGCCTTTTTTTCGTAGTGCTTGCAGGTTTCGATATATTCGGTCAAATTCGGCAGCTTCATATCGCAACGCCCGAAATTACCGCCGTGATCCTTTAATGACAGTGCACGCAGGTCGGCGTAGTTGCTTTTTTCGATCGGCAGATCCTTATCGGCAACACGGCCGGTACGGTCATCGTGGTGGACGATGAATTTTCCGTCCGCCGTCAGGTGTATGTCGGTTTCAATGCCGAAATAACTGCGGTTGCCCGCCGCCACAAAGGCCGCCAACGAGTTTTCGGTTTCCAGTCCGCTGACGCCGCGGTGCGCAATGATTTTCGTATTGCCTTTTTGCTGAATTTTAACGGTGTTCATCAAAAACACTTCCCTAATGTAAAATGTACTTATATTATAGCATATTCATTGTGCTTTGCAATACGTCGGGCAAAATCTATGCATAAAAACGTATAAAATCTGCCCGAACGCCGTAAATATTTGATCAATACGCCGTTTTTTACGCTTGGCTATTGACAGTATCCGACCGATATGTTATACTAACGCCGTGATAGAGGTGCACCCGAAAATAGTACCGTACGCAAAAGACCGCCAAGGTCGTACGGAAAAGGTGACGGTGCCGAAACGGTATGCCGTGGCAGGTATGCTGTTGGCAATGCGTAAAAGATGCGTATTGCTGTCGCAGAAATGCGGAGCGCTATCCCCGAAGTAAACAAGAGCCGAAAGGCGTTTTGCAGGGATAGTTGCGGTGCAATTATCTCTTTTTATTTTATTACGGAGGTTTTGAAATGAGTAATCCCGTTTTCAGAGGTGCCGCTACGGCAATTATTACCCCTTTTAAAAACGATGCTGTCGATTATGAGGCTTTCGGCAAAATGATCGATTGGCAAATTGAAGAGGGCATTAACGGTATCGTGGTTGCCGGTACTACGGGTGAGGGCTCGACCCTGACCGATGCCGAGCATAAGGAGGTTATCCGCTACTGCGTAGAGCGTGTGGCAGGTCGTGTTCCGGTCATTGCCGGTACCGGCTCGAATGATACGGCCTACGCGATCGAGCTGACCCGCTACGCCTGCGAGGTCGGTGCCGATGCCGTACTGCTTGTGACCCCTTACTACAATAAGGCGACCCAAAAGGGTTTGATCGCTTCCTTTACGGCCATTGCCGATGCTTCGACAAAGCCGTGTATTCTTTATAACGTACCCAGCCGTACCGGCTGTAATTTGCAGCCCGAAACGGTTGCCCAATTAGCCAAGCATCCGCAGATCGCCGGTATCAAAGAAGCCAGCGGCAACATCTCGCAGGTGGCCGCCGTTAAGGCACTTTGCGGTGACGATTTCGCCGTTTACTCCGGTAATGACGATCAAATCGTGCCGATCCTTTCTTTGGGCGGCGACGGTGTTATTTCGGTGCTTTCCGGCATTCTGCCGGCCAAGACCGCTAAAATCTGCAAGGACTTTTTCGACGGAAACGTAAAGGCTTCTGCCAAAGCACAGCTAGAAATGTTGCCGCTTGTCAATGCGTTGTTCTGTGAAGTTAATCCCATTCCGGTCAAGGCCGCCTGTGGGGCAATGGGGCTGTGTGAAAACAGCGTCCGCCTGCCGCTGACCGTTATGGAACCGCAAAATGAAGAACGCCTGCGTCGGGCAATGTCCGAACAGGGCTTGTTATAATCAAAGGGAGGTATTTACAATGAAAATCGCTATTTACGGATACGGTAACCTCGGCCGCGGTGTGGAATGTGCCGCCAAGCAAAGTGCCGATGTAGAACTGATCGGCGTTTTTACCCGTCGTGACCCTGCAACCGTTAAGACCCTGACCGGTGTGCCGGTCTATTCGGTCGAAGAATTACAGAATTTCCGTTCACAAATCGACGTGCTGGTGCTTTGCGGTGGCAGTGCGACCGATCTTCCCAAGATGACGCCGGTGCTTGCAAAGGACTTCAACGTCATCGACAGCTTTGATACCCACGCCAATATTCCGCAGCATTTTGCAGGTGTTGACGCCGCCGCCCGTTCGTCGGATCATATCGCCCTTATCAGCGCCGGTTGGGATCCGGGAATGTTCTCGCTTGCCCGCGCTTATTCGACCGCCATTCTTCCTGAAGGCAAGGATTATACCTTCTGGGGCAGAGGTGTCAGCCAAGGCCATTCGGATGCCATTCGCCGCATCCCCGGTGTGGTGGATGCCCGTCAGTACACCGTTCCGATCGAATCAGCACTGGAGCGTGTGCGTAGCGGCGAAATGCCGGAACTGACCACCCGCGAAAAGCATCTGCGTGAATGCTACGTTGTTGCGGCAGAGGATGCTGACCGTGCGACAATCGAAACGGCCATTAAGACCATGCCCAACTACTTTGCCGATTACGATACCACCGTCACCTTCATTTCGCAGGAGGAAATGAAAGAAAAGCATTCGTCTTTACCGCACGGCGGCTTCGTGATCCGCACCGGCAAAACCGGTCTTAACGGGGAGCACACCCATTCGGTCGAATATTCGCTGAAGCTTGATTCCAACCCCGAATTTACGGCCAATGCCATTATCGCTTTCTCCCGCGCGATCTGGAAGATGAAAAACCGCGGCGACGTCGGTTGTAAGACCGTTTTTGATATCGCTCCGGCCGATCTTTCGCCGCTTTCTCACGAGGAGCTTGTTCGCACGTTATTGTAATCTCGGAAAGGACTTCTGCTATGACTTCTGCAAATCATTTGTTGACCGATAACCTCACGGTAAACGAGGCGGGACATCTTTGCTTTGCCGGCTATGACGTTACCGCGCTGGCTGAGGAATACGGTACCCCTTGCTACTTTATGGATGAAGAGCGCATTCGCCGTAACTGCCGCATCTATTTAACGGCGGCCGATCAGGCGTTTGACGGTAAATATAAGATTATGTATGCCTCTAAGGCGGCCTCTTTCAAGCGTATGTATGAAATTATGCGTGAAGAGGGAATGGGCATTGACGTGGTTTCCTGCGGTGAGATCTACACCGCAAAGTGTGCCGGCTTCCCGCTTGCGGAGGCGGTGTTCCACTCCAACAACAAAACCGATGCGGATATCCGCTTTGCTTTGGAAAACGGTGTCGGCCATTTCGTCGGCGATAATTTGGAGGAACTGCGTGCGCTTGAGGAAATCGGCGGCGAAATGAACGTTCGTCCGAAGGTACTGCTTCGCTTGACACCCGGCATTGATACGCATACCTTTGCAGCGGTCGATACCGGCCGTGTTGATTCAAAATTCGGCTTTTCCATTAAAACGGGTCAGGCGGAAGAAGCTTTGGAACTGGCACTCAGCCTGAAAAACGTTGATTTGGTCGGTTTCCATTGTCACGTCGGCTCACAACTGTTTGATTCGGACGTTTATCTGCGTTCGGCACAAATTATGCTTGAATTTATCGCTTTTGCCAAGCAAAAGTACGGATTTATCACCCAAAAGCTGGATCTCGGCGGCGGTTACGGCGTAAAATACGTTGAAGCCGACGGCGAAATCAATATTGCCGAAAACGTCAAAATGGTCGGCGCCTATATGAAAAAGGTTGCGGCGGAACTGGATATTGAAATGCCGGTCGTCGGTTTTGAACCCGGCCGCAGTATCGTGGCAGATGCAGGCCTCACCCTTTACACGGTCGGCTCGCTGAAGAAGATCCCCGGCTTCCTCAACTACGTCAGCGTTGACGGCGGTATGGGGGATAACATTCGCTATGCACTGTACGGCTCGGCGTATACGCTGTTGGCGGCCGATAAAATGAACGACGAGTGCAATATGAAGTGCAACGTAGTCGGTCGCTGCTGTGAAAGCGGTGATATGATCCAGCTGGAGGTGATGCTGCCGGAAGGGATCAGAGGCGGG
>JAKSQF010000005.1 GCA_024404235.1 Clostridia bacterium
GTTGCAAGGGCCAAAGGAACGATAGGGGTTTGTAAAAGCGGCGCCGGTGTGCCGTTCTCGGAAGAAAAGGCCAAAGAAATCCTGCTTGAAAACGAAATCGAAATACTCGTTAATCTCGGTGCAGGATCGGTCGAATCAACCGCTTGGGGTTGCGATCTGACCTACGATTACGTCAAGATCAACGGCGATTATCGCACCTGATAAGGAAAGGGAACAACTATGGAAAATCAGTTTTCAAACGCACAGCGGGCCGAAGTGCTGACACAAGCCCTGCCGTATATCAAGCGGTACGTCGGTAAGGTCGTTGTTATCAAGTACGGCGGCAACGCCATGATCAATGAAGAACTCAAACAACAGGTCATGCAGGATATCGTTCTGCTTTGGCTGATCGGTGTCAAGGTCGTGCTGGTGCACGGTGGCGGCCCCGAAATCAGCGACCTGATGGGTAAACTCGGTAAAAAGGCCGAATTTATCGATGGTCTGCGTGTGACCGATAAAGAAACGGTGGACGTCGTGCAGATGGTTTTGGCGGGCAAGGTCAATAAAACGCTCGTTAATCTGCTTGAAATGCACGGCGGCAAGGCGATGGGTATTTCGGGTATGGACGGCAGCCTGATCGAAGCCGCCCCGAAGGATGAACGCTTGGGCTACGTGGGTGAAATCACAAAAATCCACATTGCGCCGGTCACCGATTTAATTGAAAAAGGTTATATTCCGGTCATTTCAACCGTCGGTTGCGATAAGGACGGCAACACCTACAATATCAACGGTGATACCGCCGCCGCCTGCATTGCAGGTGCACTGGAAGCCGAACGTCTGATTATGATGACCGATATTGCCGGTATTTTAAAGGATAAGGACGATCCCTCCTCGCTGATTCGTGAAATCAGCATCAGCGAAGCCGAAAAGCTGTTCAGTCAGGGTGTTGTTTCGGGCGGTATGATCCCGAAGGTCAACTGCTGTATTGAAGCGTTGCGGAGGGGTGTAAAAAACGTTATCGTTATGGACGGGCGCGTGTCCCACTCCATTTTAATGGAACTTTTAACGGATGAAGGTGCAGGAACAATGGTTACCAAGGCCAGAGATATGACAATCAAAGAAAAAGACGCCAAATATATTGCCGGCACTTATAACCGCTTTCCGGTAGTGCTTTCCCACGGTAAAGGCTCTAAAATTTGGGATGAATCGGGCAAAGAATATATTGATATGGGCTCCGGCATCGGGGTGACCTCGTTCGGTATCGCCGATGATAAATGGCAGTCCGCTGTTTCCGATCAGGCCGGGCGATTGCAGCATACTTCTAACCTGTACTATACCGAGCCGTGAGCCGTTCTGGCTGAAAAGCTGTGCGAAAAAACGGGAATGAGCAAGGTATTCTTCTCCAATTCCGGTGCAGAAGCGAATGAATGCGCCATTAAAATTGCCCGTAAATACGCCGCAGAGAAAAAAGGCGAGGATTGCAACGTCATCGTCACGCTGAAAAACAGCTTCCACGGCAGAACGCTTACCACCCTTGCGGCAACGGGACAGGATCATTATCACGAACTGTATCAGCCGTTGACCCCCGGTTTTATCCACGTCGACGCCTACAATATTTTTGAATTGGAAGCCTTGGGCGCCAAACACAAGATCGCCGCAATCATGATCGAGTGTATTCAGGGCGAGGGCGGTGTCAACGAACTGAAAAAATCCTTTGTAAACGAGGTTGCCGAGTACGCCGAAAAGCGGGACATCCTGCTGATTGCCGACGAGGTTCAGACCGGTAACGGACGGACGGGCAAACTTTATTCGTATATGAATTACGGTATCACTCCCGATATCGTTACAACCGCCAAGGGATTGGCCGGCGGTCTGCCGCTGGGCGCCACCTTGATGAATGAAAAGCTCCAGGACGTGCTGACCTTCGGCGATCACGGTTCCACTTTCGGCGGGAATCCCGTCTGTTGCTCGGCTGCAATCAGCGTGTTGGATCGTTTGGACGATGATTTGATGGATGCCGTCAATGCAAAATCAAAGTATGTGTTCGACGAATTAAGCGGTGCCACAGGTATCAAGAGTGTCAGCGGCATGGGGCTGATGATCGGCTTTGAAACGGTCAAACCGGCGGCACAGGTCGTCAGCGAATGTTTGGAAAAAGGCGTCCTTTGCCTGACCGCAAAAAACAAAGTTCGTCTGCTTCCGGCTTTGAATATCCCGATGGATCTGCTCGCACAGGCTATTGAAGTTATCAAATCGGTTTGTGCAGACTGTCAGTAAGGAGTACGTTATGAACATTAAAGGTAAAAGCTTTTTGAAACTGCTTGATTTCACCCCCGAAGAGATCACCGGACTGCTTGATTTGGCGGCCGATTTAAAGCAAAAGAAAAAGGCCGGTATTCCGCATAAGCTTTGTGAAGGTAAGAATATTGCCCTCATTTTTGAAAAGACCAGCACCCGTACCCGTTGCGCCTTTGAGGTCGCGGCGATCGACCTTGGTATGCACCCGACCTATCTCGACCCCTCGGGCTCGCAGATCGGTAAAAAGGAAAGTATTGCCGACACCGCTCGTGTGCTTGGCCGTATGTTCGACGGTATCGAATACCGCGGCTTCGGTCAGACCATTGTAGAGGATTTGGCGAAATACGCCGGTGTTCCGGTCTGGAACGGCCTTACCAACGAATTCCACCCTACGCAGATTTTGGCCGATTTCCTCACTATAAGGGAGCATTTCGGCACGCTTGCCGGCAGAAAATTCGTCTATATGGGCGACGCCCGTTACAATATGGGTAACTCGCTGATGGTCGGTTGTGCCAAAATGGGAATGCACTTTGTTGCCTGTGCGCCGAAAAAGTATTTCCCGAACGCCGAGCTGGTAGACGAATGTCAGAAAATCGCGGCTGAGACCGGTGCGGTGCTTGAATTTATCGAGGATCCCGAAACGGCCGTAAAGGGCGCCGACGTCATTTATACCGACGTTTGGGTCTCGATGGGTGAGCCGGACGAGGTTTGGGCAGAGCGCATCAAGGAGCTTTCGCCCTATCAGGTCAGCCGCAAGCTGATGGATATTGCAGGAACCCAATGCCGCTTTATGCACTGCCTGCCTGCCTTCCACGACCTGAATACCACGGTCGGTAAGCAGATTTACGAAAAGTTCGGCATCGACTGTATGGAGGTCACCGACGAGGTCTTTGAAAGTGAACAGTCCATCGTATTTGACGAAGCCGAAAACCGTATGCACACCATTAAGGCCGTTATGGCGGCAACCTTGGCGTAAAGGTGCATATTTGCACTTGACATTTTTCGGGCAGATAGTATAATATTTTTACGGAGTGATCCACTTGAACGTAATCACGGAATCCTTAAAAGATTATCCGATCATTGCCGCCGTAAAGGATGATAAGTTTGCGGCCGCACTGACTTCTCCCGCAAATGTGGTGTTTTATTTAAGCGCCGATTTGCTGACGGTGCAGGAACGCATCCGTGCGGCACACGATGCCGGCAAACTGTTGCTGGTGCATCTTGATTTGGCCGAAGGGATCGGCAAGGATGCAAGCGGCGTAAAGTTTTTAAAACAGTGCGGCGTGGACGGTATCATTTCCACGCGTGCCAATCTGATCCGTGCGGCACGGGAAAGCGGGCTTTTTGCGGTGCAGCGCTTTTTCGCCCTTGATTCGCAGGGCGTACAAAGTATTGACGGCATTTTGGAAAACTGCCGACCGAATATGATCGAGGTTATGCCGGGGGTCGTTTATAAGGTGATCGAACGGCTGAACCGAAAAGGTCATTCGGTCATAGCGGGCGGTTTGCTTGAAACCAAAACCGACGTGACCGATGCGTTAAAGGCCGGTGCATTTGCAATTTCCACCGGCAAAACCGATTTGTGGTCGGTATAAACTGAATATCCGTAGAGTATTGGAGAAACGGAAGAAAACGAGGCAGAGATGCTTCGTTTATTTCCGTTTCTCTTTTTTTATTTTATCAAAGGGAGTTTTGAGAATGTATGACGTAACCATCATCGGCGCCGGCGTTGTCGGTGGAATGCTGGCAAGAGAACTGTCAAAGTACCGCTTAAGCGTTTGCCTGCTTGAACGGGGAAATGACGTTGCTTGCGGCGCCTCCAAAGCCAACAGCGGTATCGTGCACGGCGGTTATGATCCGGTACCCGGCACGCTGAAGGCAAAGCTTAATACGGTCGGCGTGGAAAAGCTGTTCAATACAGCCGAAGAACTGCACGTCCCGTATCGTCGCAACGGCTCGCTTGTCTGCGCTTTCAGCGAGGCGGAAAACGAAACGGTACAAAAGCTTTATAACCGCGGTCAGGAAAATAATATCCCGAATTTAAAGGTTTTAAGCGGGGAAGAGGTTCGCAAAATCGAACCAAACCTTTCCGAAAGCGTAACAAGTGCGTTGTTGGTCGAAAACGCCGGTATCATCTGCCCGTATGAACTGACCATCGCCGCCGTCGGCAATGCAATGGATAACGGCGCCACTTTGAAAACCGATTTTGAAGTCGTCGGCATCGAAAAGAATGAAAACGGATTTGTGATCACCTCGGTCGACGGAGAAACGGTCGAAAGCCGCTTTGCCGTCAACTGTGCCGGTTGCTATTCGGATAAAATCGCTCAAATGATCGGCGACAATTCTTTCGAGATCATCCCCCGTGCGGGCGAGTATCTCCTGCTCGATAAAAACGAGGGCAAACGGGTGTCGTATACTATTTTCCAAGTACCGACCGCAGACGGTAAAGGCATTCTTGTTTCGCCGACGGTCGACGGCAATCTGCTGACCGGACCGACAGCATTGGCGGTCGAAACGCCTGAAAACAACGAAACTACCCTCGACGGACTTGATACGGTACGAAAGCTCGCCCTTAAAAGCGTGCCGAGTGTCGATTTCCGTCAGGTCATTACCGGTTTCAGTGGGGTGCGTTCCTCCGAGAAAAACGGTGATTTCATCATCGAAGAAAGCAAGGCGGCAAAAGGCTTTGTCAACGTTGCCGCCATTGATTCTCCGGGACTGACCTGTAGCGCCGCCATTGCGGAATACGTAACGGAACTGCTCGAAAGTATCGGTCTTGATTTAACGCTCAATCCCGATTTTGACGGCAGACGTGAAAATCCGCATTTGTTCCACACAATGACCACCGAAGAAAAGAATGAGTATATTAAAGCGCACCCGCAGTACGGACGCATCATCTGCCGTTGTGAAGGTGTCAGCGAGGGCGAAATTCGTGACGCCATCCGCCGCAATCCGCCTGCACACGATATCGACGGTGTCAAACGTCGTACCCGTTCGGGTATGGGCCGCTGTCAGGGCGGCTTCTGCGCACCGTACGTAATGAAACTTTTGTCTGAAGAAAATAACGTCCCGTTTGAAACCGTGACAAAAAGCGGAAAAAATGCCGAAATGGTAGTGGGGAGGATAGAACCGTGACAGAACATGATATTGTAGTAATCGGCGGCGGTCCGGCAGGTATGGCGGCGGCCGTAGCCGCTTTCGATAACGGCGTGACCGACGTAGTCATCCTCGACCGTGACGAGCATCTCGGCGGCATTCTCAATCAGTGCATCCATAACGGCTTCGGCTTGCATAAGCTCGGCAGGGAACTGACCGGCCCCGAATATGCGGCTGTTTACGCCGAAAAGGTGGCTGAACGCGGTATTCGTGTTTACGATAAAACAATGGTGACGGCCGTTTCCAAAGACCGTATCGTCACCGCACAAAATAAAGACGGTATGTTGGAAATTAAGGCCAAGGCGGTCATTCTTGCAATGGGCTGCCGCGAGCGTCCCCGCGGTGCGTTAAGCATTCCGGGTGCCCGTCCCGCCGGTGTTTACAGCGCCGGAACGGCACAAAAGCTTGTTAATTGTATGGGCTATGCGGTCGGCAAAAAGGTCGTCATTTTAGGCTCGGGCGATATCGGGCTGATCATGGCTCGCCGAATGTCCCTGCAGGGCGCTAAGGTCGAAGCCGTCTGCGAAATCATGCCCTATTCGGGCGGTCTTACCCGTAACATTGTTCAGTGCTTGGAGGATTTCGGCATTCCGCTTTACCTTTCCACCACCGTGGCGGAGATCCACGGCAAAAAGCGGGTAGAGGGTGTAACGATCGCCCAAGTCGACGAAAACCGTCGGGTGATCGAAAGCACCAAACGCTATATCCCGTGCGATACGCTGTTGCTTTCCTGCGGTCTGATCCCCGAAAACGAGCTGACTTCTTCTGCCGGTATTGCTATGAGCGGCATTACCTCGGGCGCTTTGGTTGACGAATACCGCCAAACCGAAACGGCCGGTATTTTCGCCTGCGGTAACGTCTTGCAGGTACACGACTTGGTGGACTACGTTTCGGATGAAGCCGAGCTTGCCGGCATCGGTGCGGCACGGTTTGTAAAGGGAACGCTTGGTACTTTTGAAACGATCGAAACCAAACCCGAAAACGGCGTGCGCTACGTGTTGCCGCAACGCGTTTCTTTGGGACGAAATGAAGACGTATCACTGTTCCTGCGTGTGGTAAAACCGTTCGGTAAGGTGCGCTTTACCGTAAAAAGCGGCGATACCGTGCTGGCGAACGCCGTGCGCTTGAAGGCTGCTCCCGGTGAAATGGAAAAACTGACGGTTCGTGCCGAAAAGATGCAAAACATCACTGAACCGATCACCGTTTGTTTGGAGGAAGTACAATGAAACGAGAATTGACCTGTATTATTTGCCCGCGCGGGTGTACGCTTTCGGTCGATACCGATGTAACACCGGCTGTCGTTACGGGAAATTCCTGCCCCAAGGGCGAAACGTACGGTATTGAAGAATGCACCCACCCCGTGCGCACGGTCACGGCAATTATGCGTGTCGCCAACCGCGAGGATACCATGGTCAGCGTCAAAACGGCTGCCCCTATCCCAAAGGAACATATCTTTGACTGTATGGCCGAAATCAACCGCACAACGGTCGATGCACCGGTCAAAATCGGTCAAAAGGTTTTGACAAACGTGTTCGGAACGGATATAATTGTCACAAAGAAAATTTTGTAACGACCGATGTCCTGCAGCATCTGTTTTAGCTGTAAAAATTCGATTGCTTCGGGTGAAATGCCCGCCGTGATCAGCATATATTTTTGAGGGTGATAATCTTGAATTTGTGGATCGAAGTTTTAATCAAAGCGCTGTTGGCCGTTGTTATCGGCGGACTCATCGGCAGTGAGCGTGCCCGCCACGGGCGTGCCGCCGGTATGCGCACCCACGTGCTTGTGTGCCTTGGTGCGGCTATGACCTCTATGACCAGCCTTTATTTGTTTGAAGTGGCAAACAACACGGGGGATATGGCACGTCTTCCGGCACAGGTTATTTCGGGCGTCGGTTTTTTGGGCGCCGGAATGATCATCTTAAAAAACAACAACGTCATAACGGGGCTTACCACCGCCGCCGGTGTTTGGACGACCAGCGCCATCGGTATTGCCATCGGCTTCGGTTTTTATGCCGGTGCGATCATCGTTACGGCGCTTTTTATGATCACCATTATTCTGTTCGCAAAGTTTGAACGTAAAAAGAAATCGGCCGAGGTCATTTACGTTGAAATCGACGATATGTACCGCACCAACGAAATCATCGACGAACTGCAAAAGCTGATCGTGGAACCGTTTTCTTTCCAAACGGTTGCTCCGAAAAGCGAAAAATCGGGTCACCTCGGTTTAATTCTCGTCATCGAAAAAAGAATTGCGTTGGAGTTTGCGGAATTGAAAAAAATCCCGAACGTTGTCTACGCTGTTGAAGATTAACCGCGGGGATAACCTGAAAATCACCGAAACCGCTTGATTTAATTGACAAACCTATTCGGTTTTGGTATAATGCAACTGCAAAATCTATTGATGCAAATATTCAGTAAATCAAAGGCATCGGCACGGCGTAGTAAAACTGTGTCGGTGCTTTTAAATCATCGGGTAAAACCGTTACTGCCGCCACAAAAGGAGCAAATAACATGATCAACTACGACAGTCAAAACAAAATCTTTTATCTCAACGCCAAAAACACCACCTACGCCATCGGTTTGACCGATTCGGGCTTGGTCGCACACCTCTATTGGGGCAAACGCGTCAATTTCGTGCCCAAGGCCGACCCAAACCGATTTGGCGGTCATTCGTATTCCGCTTTCGATTACGGCGATTATTGCTCCAACACCGTTCCGCAGGAATATCCTGCGTTCGGCAATGCCGATTTCCGTATTCCTGCCGTGCGGGTGTCTTCCAAACTCGGTCACCACGTAAAACTGCAGTATAAAGATTACGAAATCGTCGACGGCAAGCCGAAAATCCCCGGTCTGCCGGCAACCTACGTTGAAGAATCGGCCGAAGCGCAGACCTTAAAACTGTACCTTTCCGATGACGTTCAGCAAATCGAGGTCGTGCTGTATTATACCGTTTTTGAAAACTTTGACGCCATTGCCCGCCATACCGAAATTAAAAACCTCGGCGAAGCAATGGAACTGAACGGTGCGATGAGTGCCTGCGTCGATTTCTACGGCCTGCCCGAAAGCCGCCTGATCACGCTTGACGGCAACTGGGCAAACGAGCGCGTGGTTACCGACCGTAAAATCGTCAGCGGCAATCAAAACGTGGAAAGCCGTTGCGGTGTCAGCAGTGCTTATCATAACCCGTTTATGGCCGTTTGCGATGAAAAAGCTACCGAAACGGCGGGCAACGTTTACGGCTTCAGCTTGGTTTACAGCGGCGATTTCACCGCCGGTGTTGAGCTGGATTCCTACCGTTCCGCGCGTGCCTATATCGGCATCAATCCCTTCGAATTTACCTGCCGCCTTGAAACGGGCGACGTTTTTGCCACCCCCGAAGCGGTGCTGGTCTACTCGGCCGAAGGCTTCGGCGCAATGTCCCGCACCTATCACGATCTGTATCGCACCCGTCTGTGCCGCGGCAAATACCGTGATACCGAACGCTTTGCGCTGATCAATAACTGGGAAGCCACCTACTTTGATTTCAACGAAGAAAAAATCGTGGCGATCGCCGAAAAGGCGGCAACCATCGGCGTTGATACCATGGTGCTGGACGACGGTTGGTTCGGCAAACGACTGAGTGATAACGCAGGTCTTGGCGATTGGGTGGAAAACCCCGACCGCCTGCCCAACGGTTTAAAAGGCTTGGCCGAAAAGGTCAACGCCTGCGGAATGCGTTTCGGCCTGTGGTTCGAGCCGGAAATGGTCAACCCCGACAGCGATCTGCACCGTGCGCATCCCGATTGGATCATCCACACCGAAAACCGTAACCGCAGCCTGATGCGTAATCAGTCCACCCTCGATCTTTCAAGAAAGGACGTTTGCGACTATATTATCGACGCCGTTTCGTCCGTTCTGCGTAAGGCCAATATCCAATACGTCAAGTGGGATATGAACCGCTATATGACCGAGGTCGGCTCGGCCCTGCTTCCGGCAGAGCGTGCGGGGGAGGTCAAGCACCGTTATATGCTCGGTCTTTACCGTGTTTTGGAAACCATTACCACGCAATTCCCCGACGTTCTTTTTGAAAGCTGTGCCAGCGGTGGCAGCCGTTTCGACCCCGGAATGCTGCACTATATGCCGCAAACTTGGACAAGCGACGACAGCGACGCCGAAGAGCGCCTTAAAATTCAGTACGGCACCAGTATGGTTTATCCCTATTCCTCTATGGGTGCGCACGTTTCGGCCTGCCCCAATCACCAAATCGGGCGTACCACTTCGTTTGAAATGCGCTGTAACGTGGCGCTTCCGGGGCAGTTTGGCTTTGCGCCGGATTTGAACCGTTGCACCGAAAAAGCGCTTGAAATTGCGCAGGAAAAGATCAAACAGTACCGTGCCCTCGGTCCCGTTTTCCATTCGGGCGATTGCTACCGCCTGAAATCCCCCTTTGAAACCGATTGGTCGGTAGTGCAGTTCGTTTCAAAGGATCAAAAAACGGCGGTCGTGTGTGTCAACAGCGCAAAGGCCACCTGCAATGCACCGGATGAATTTGTTGCCCTGCGTGGCTTAAAGCACGATGCGACCTACTGCATCGACGGCACCCCGTTTGATAGCGAATACCTGATGAACACCGGCATTCACCTGCGTAACGGCAGGGAAAACCAGTCCTTTATCATGGTGCTTGAATTAGTTTGATATCGAAAAAAAGATACGTAAATTCGTAGGGGCGAACTGTGTTCGCCCGAGAGTATACTCCACACCCCGTCGAAAGGAAACAAACTTCTTTTTCGGCGGGTTTTGTTTTATTGACATCGCCCTTCAGTTTTGGTATAATGTAGATGTAAAATTGTACTTATACGGCATTTCTTATAAATTTGGGTTGGAGGATTTTCAATGAAAACAAAGACTTTCAAAAAACTGATAAGCCTGCTTTTGTGTCTGGTAATGTGCTTGGCACTCATTCCGTCCGGCACCGTTTTCGCGGCCGATAACATCGCCAGCGGATCCGGTTGGTACATCGACTCGGTCGGTCGCCTTTACATCACAGGTGCTGTGCATAACAACCCGAGCGGTGTTGTTTGTGAAGCACCTTGGGTAGATTATGATTACCGAATAAAGGCAGTTTACGCAAAGCCCGGGGCGTCAATCGACAACGGTAAATTACTGTTTGATGGTTATCGTGAGCTTCTTTCCATCGACCTCACGAACCTGAACACAACCGGTGTTACCAATATGGAACAAATGGTTGCGCACAACGACAAGCTTACCAATATAAATTTCGGCGGTATAGATACGTCTGCTGTTACTAATATGAGATACCTTTTCATGCAGGACTATGCGCTCGAAACCGTCGACCTCAGTGGCTTTAATACAGCCAAGGTCACCACTATGGCCGGTATGTTCGGTTACTGTAACTCCCTTTCGTCGGTAAATTGTAAGAATCTGAACACTTCCAACGTTACCTTGATGAATCGTATGTTTTATGAATGCAACAGCCTTACGTCCGTGAACGTCTCGTCCTTTGATACCTCCAAGGTAACAAATATGGCCGAAATGTTCGCGGGATGCATAAATCTTGAAACGATTAACATCAAAAACTTTTCCACCTCTAATGTGCAGAATTTCAATGCCATGTTTTTGGACTGCCGTTCGCTGAAAACCCTTGATTTATACTCTTTCAGCACCTTAAGTGCAACACGCACCCGCCGAATGTTCGCCGGTTGTTCCGGTTTGCAGTACCTCGACCTCGGCAACTTTAGTACCTCCCGCGTAACCGAAATGTTCGAGATGTTTGCCGGCTGTTCAAGTCTTACCTACCTGAACCTCACCTCGTTCGATACTTCGCAAGTAGAAGATATGGGCTCTATGTTTAAAAACTGTGTATCCCTCAAATCGTTGGACGTCACAAGCTTTAACACGGCAAAGGTCACGGATTGCAGTAATATGTTCTACAATTGCGGTAAGCTTACCGTTTTGGCCGTCAGCAAAAACTTTTTGACCAAATGCTCGGCACCGGTCTATGCGTGCTATAACCGTTGGACGAATGCCACCACCGGCAAGGTCTACACCACCGAAGCGGACTTAAAAACCATTGTCGGCAATGCTACCTTGACGAAACCCCTTACGTCGGGAACCAACTGGTATATCGACGATAATAACTGCCTTAACCTGATCGGCAAAATCACAATGACTACCTCCGGCAGCGGTGACGTATCACCGTGGAAATCCTACAAAAATCAAATTACTGCTGTTACGGCGGCACCGGGTGCTTCGGTCAACTACACTCGGGCCCTCTTTAAGGATTGCCCCAACCTTGTTACCGCTGATTTAAGAAACCTTGAAAACAAATCCACCAATAAATCAATGCGCGAGATGTTCTACGGTTGTACCTCGCTGACTACCGTCAATCTTAAAAATTTCAACACCACCGGCGTAACGGATATGTGCAGTTTGTTTTTGGGTTGCACGAATCTTAAAACCGTGTATTTAAGTACCCTTGATACCGCCACCGTTACCGATATGAGTTCTATGTTCTACGGTTGTTCATCGCTGGTTGAACTGAACCTCAGCAATTTCGAAATGGCCTCTGTGCAAACTTTGAGAGGTATGTTCTATGATTGCACAAGCTTAAAATCATTAAACCTCGGCGATATTGATTTGCTCAGCCTGCCAAGTGATGAATTTTACGTTGGTTCAATGTTCTCAGGTACCGGTAAACTTACCGAAATTACGCTGAACCCCGCTTCGGGTACCATGGCAAAGCTTTCGGGTCCGCTGTATAGCATTTATAAAACTTGGACGAACGATGCCACCAACACGGTTTACAAAACCACCTCGGCCTTGAACGCCATTACCGGAAAAACCAAACTGATCAAGGGTGAGGCCTACAAAATCTGGATCGGTGACACGCGTGTTACCTCGGCCAACCGCATCGACGTTTTGGGCGACGGCAGTGTTGTATTCCTCCCAAGTGGTAAAGGCTTCGACCCGTATTTAACCGGCGAAACGTTGGTGTTGAATAACGTTAACTTGGTGAATAAGGGTTATACCACCTACACCTTAAACGGCAAGCCCCGCAAGGCCGTCATCCGAATGGACTACGACCTTTCCATTTACCTGATCGGCGAAAACTACATCGGCAACACCTACGAAGAAGATATGGACGGCATCTACGTCGAGTGGGAGGATTTCGTCGGCCTCCACGGAAACGGTTCACTTGATATCAGCGTTTCCAACAACGGCGGCAGAGCTATCAACGCACCCGGTGCTACGGTTACGGTGTACGATAACGTCACCCTGAAATTAAAGGGTCATTACGGTTTCTATACCGATTATACCAGTGACATCGGTTATTTTGACTTGATGGATAACGCAAAGGTTTACGCCAACGGTCTGCGCACCGATGACGACAAGGAAGGCAACGCCATTTGCACCTGCTTCTGTCGGGTGGGTGATAATGCGTATCTTTACTGTGAATACGAATGGAATCAGCCGGCGTTTGCCTCGTGGGGTGAAGATTTCTACTATGACACTCCCGTCCAAGTCCGCGGTGTTCATTGGCGCAATTTCCCGAGTAAAACTTTGCAAACACTTAACAACTTTAACAAGGGCAACGGCAACCCGTACGAAGGCGATTACTACATCGTCGAAGTAAAGGCCGGCTCGGCGATCGGCGACGTGAATAAGGACGGCTACGTCAACGCCCGTGATATCACCGCTTTGAAGCGTGCTATCTTGACCGGCTCACGCCTTTCGCAGTACGACCTTAACCGTGATGTGATGGTCGATGTGCGTGACCTTGTAGCCCTTAAAAAGATTTTGGCACAGTAAACACTAAAAAAACACCGTCATACGGCCGTATGGCGGTGTTTTGTTGTTGAATTGTACCCCTTAATATGGTATACTATTCCAAAACAATAAAAAGTTATGTTGAAACGAGGGTATATAATGGATTACACAAAGGAATACGACCGCTGGTGTACTTACGCCGTCGGTGACAAGGACGTTGCAGACGAACTGCGTACCATGACCGAAGCCGATATTGAAGACGCGTTTTACCGCAACCTTTCTTTCGGCACGGGGGGATTGCGCGGCGTACTGGGGGCGGGCACCAACCGTATGAATATTTACACCGTGGCAAAAGCAACGCAGGGTCTTGCCGATTATATCAACAACCATTACGAAAACGGCAGTGTCGCCGTTTCGTACGATTCCCGCATCAAATCCGACCTTTTCGCCAAGGTGGCGGCAGGGGTCTTAAATGCGAACGGCATCAAGGTGTTCATCTACCCCGAACTGATGCCCACGCCCTGCCTTTCCTTTGCGGTGCGGCGTTACGGCTGCTCGGCCGGTATTATGATCACCGCCTCCCACAATCCCGCCAAATATAACGGCTATAAGGTCTATAATGCCGACGGTTGCCAAATCACCACCGATGCCGCAAACGAAATTTTCGACGAAATCGAAAAGCTGGACGTTTTTGACGGCATCAAATCTGCCGAATTCTCCGTCGGCCTCCAAAACGGAATGATCGAATACATTTCCGACGACTGCTATACCGCTTTTATCGAGCAGGTCAAACAGCAATCGGTACTGTTTGGCGATGCCGCCGATAAAAACGTTTCTATCGTTTATTCACCGCTTAACGGCACGGGGTTGAAACCCGTCACCCGCGCTCTGCGTGAAAGCGGCTTTGCCAATATCGTCGTTGTCAAAGAACAGGAACAGCCGGACGGTCATTTCCCGACCTGCCCGTTCCCGAATCCCGAAATCGCCGAAACGCTTGCTCTCGGGCTGGAATACGCCGAAAAGCACCACGCCGATTTAATGCTTGCCACCGATCCGGACTGTGACCGCGTGGGCATTGCCGTCAAGGACGGTAACGGCTATAAACTGCTTACCGGCAACGAGGTCGGCATTCTGTTGCTCGATTATATCTGTTCTCAGCGTAAAAAACACGCCAAAATGCCGCCGCACCCGATGCTGTGCAAAACCATCGTCACCACCGATATGGCCGACCGCATAGCCGCCTACTACGGCGTCGAAACCGTCAACGTGCTGACCGGCTTTAAGTTTATCGGCGAGCAAATCGGCTTTTTGGAAGAAAGGCATGAAGAAAACCGTTATATCTTCGGCTTTGAAGAATCCTACGGTTATTTAAGCGGCAGTTACGTTCGGGATAAGGACGGCGTGGACGGTGCTTTCCTGATTTGCGAAATGTTCGCATTCTACAAAGCGCAGGGGAAGACGTTTTTGGAAAAACTCGACGAGCTGTATAAGGCATTCGGCTATCAGCTTTCCACCTTACATTCCTTCACCTTTGAGGGCGTTGCCGGTATGAAGAAAATGACCGAAATCATGCAGTCGTTCCGTGACGGTTTTGCGGCGTTCGGCGGCAAAAAGGTGCTTGAAACGGTCGATTATCTGGCCGGTGTAGACGGTGTCCCGAAGGCCGACGTGCTGAAGCTTATTTTGGCGGATAACTGCTCGTTGGTCATTCGTCCCAGCGGCACCGAGCCGAAAATCAAGGTGTATATTTCGGTCGCCGCCGAAACCGAAGCGCAGGCAAAATCAATTGAAGCCGAAATTGCAAAGGAACTGCACGAACAGATCCGATAAACCGCAAACAAGACCTTTACTTTTTTCGGCAAATGTGGTAAAATAAATCAAAATTGAATATCGGATAAAAGAAGATACGGTTTGAAAAGTTGTAAACTGAGTAGAATAAAGGGAATCCGGTTCGAGTCCGGAACAACCGCCATTACTGTATTTGAGGATGAACACAAGCAAATCCATTGGTGTACTTTGTTTTTTGCGGATGCACTGAGAAGGATTGTGTTTTGCAGCAACGTTGCTTTAATCATAAGTCAGGAAACCTGCCGTAGCTTCTGAGGTGAACCATGATTGGGCGTGAAGAGTGCAACCGATTTATCTGTCAAAAAAGGCGGCTTTGGATGCATTTTTCCATTGCCCGCCTTGACTTGCTGTTTTTAAATCTGTTGTACTCTTTCCTCATTTTGGGGAAAGAGTCTTTTTCTTAGGGGGGATAAAAATGACCGAAGACGAAAAGGTTGTTTGGGCGACGGAACAGCTGATTAAAAAACAATCCGAAATCGGCGAGTTGCCCAAGAAAACAGATTTCGACGAGGCAACCCGCTCTCGAATCAAGGCATTTTTAGGCCCTTGGCCGCGCGCACTCGAAAAGGCAGGCTTAAAGGAAAAAAGCCGCCCTAAAGGCGCAAAGCGGTGATCCGCCTGAAAGATTTAAAAACAAAGGCATAAAGGAGCGTTCTTAAAATGAAAAAAATCAAATTGTTATCGGCCGTTTTGGCATTGTTGCTGTTACTGTCGGCACTGCCGCTTTCCGTTTCTGCGGCGGATACCGGCTACTTGTCCGATTTGGCGTTCGGCACGGCTTCGGCGGCAACCAATAAGGGAAATATCCCGCTTGATCAAACCTTTAATTCCGAAACGAAAGAGTATACCGTCTACGTCAAGGACGGTCAGACGGCTCTTTATATCTGGGCTACTTTAAGCACCGCCGGAACGGGGAAGACGATCAAATGTCAATACACCAAAACGACAAATGCCGCGGCAAACGTTTCGGTCACGTCGGCTAAAGCAACCGGCACGTCCCTTGCAACGTTAATCGGCAAAAACTTTACGGGCAATACCGTTTCGGTCGTTGTCGGTGATCAGACCTATACCGTTCACATCGTCAGAACCGCCTCTATTTCGGCACTTTCTGCCAAGGTGGGCGAGGTTGATTTTGCGGTCAGCGGCAGCGTTTCGGCCGCAACCACCGAATACACAATGATCCTGCCCTACGGTGCAAAGCCGATCATCAACGTCACGCCTACCACCGCTTCGGGCACTACGGTAACGGTAAACGGTCAGCCTGCCGGCACGCAGATTGATCTTTCTTGGTCGGCCGACCGCACCGCCACGGTGGAAATCGCCGTATTTAAAACCGGTGCCGAAAGCACCACCAAAACGATTTATACCGTAACCGTTGTCGCACCGACCGTTTCGGGTGTTTCGGGCAGCGGTACAAAGGAAGATCCGTTTTCCATTCAAACGGCGGCAGATATGGTGGCACTCAGCACTGCCGTTGCCGACGGTCAAACCTTCAAAAACTTTTATTTCCTGCTTGAAAACGACGTCACTCTGCCGAATGATTGGACGCCGATCGGCACTTCCACCACAAAATATCCGTTCTCGGGTGATTTTGACGGTGGCAATCATCTAATCACTATTCCAAACGGCGGTAAAGCACCGTTCGGCGCAACGGTGGAAGCCGTTCTGCACGATTTCGACGTGTTCGGCGCAGAAATCAACGGCACGGCTGTCGTGGATATCTATACCACAGGTGCTTCGGGTAAAACGGCCGTCACCATTGAAAACGTCACGTTGAAAAGCGGATCGAGTACGCTGAAATCCGGTTTTATCGGCGGTTATTCGCACGGTAATGCCCCGATTTATATCAACAACTGCGTTGTCGAAAGCAATGTCATCATCGGGTACGACCGTTCCCAAAAATGGGTCGGCTCGTTTGGTGGCGAACTGAACGGTGCTGTCAAAAACTGCGTCAGCTTCGCTACCGTTTACGGCACCGATTTCGTCGGCGGCATCGTTGCCGACAAGGGTCAGACCATGGGCGAATTTACGGTAGAAAACTGCAACTTTTACGGTACGGTCGAAGCGAGCGGCAACTATGTCGGCGGTATTGTCGGTTGCGGCTATGCCGGTACAAGCTTCGGTATGGCTTCTGCACCGAACGCACCCTGCACTACCATTATAAACTGCTTCAGCGATGCTGACGTAAAGGGCGCAAACTATGTCGGCGGTATTTTAGGCGGCGAAGGTGCTACCTATCAGTGCTGGGACAACGGCATCGGCCAAATTAAGAACAACACCTTCTGCGGCACGGTCACGGCCACGGCTGAAAACGCCTATATCGGCGGTGTGGTCGGCTATTTCGCCGGTTTGGATAAGTGTAACGTAATTGAAAATAACACCTACACCGATAACTGCGGTGCCCAAAACGGCATCGGCTTTGCGGCCTATGTCGACACGTCCTGCGCCGATCACGAAACACTCAGCGGCGCCAACTATCTCAACTCAGGTGATGCCAGCACGCCTCTGCCGAGCTTTAAGGCCGGCACGGGTCAGTGGGATCCGTCCTGCTTTACAAAGCGTAATTTGAACCGCACCGACGATCCGCTCGGTTCCGATGCCGAAAAACTTGCACGCATGGTTGCGGCACCGCTTAAAAACGACGTCAACGGGGACGATACGGTCGACGTGCGCGATCTGGTCCGCCTGAAAAAGATGTCGGCACAAATGACCGAAGCGACCCACGCGGCCGATCTTGATAAATCGGGAACGGTCGATGCACTTGACGTTGCGATGCTGGTACAATTCCTGCTGTTGAAATAACCTTTTGGTTTATAACGGAGCAATATAATGAAAAGAATACTACTTGTTTGGCTTTCGCTGTGCTTGTTGCTGTGTGCCTGCAAATTGCCGAACACCAAGCCGGCCAAACTTGAAAAATCCATTGCCGTTCCCAAGGACGGTATCGTTCGTGCCGAAACCCTGCAAAAACTCAAGGACGATAACGGCGTTACGACCTTTTACGGAAAAGACGGGGACGTGCGGTACGAATGGGTCGTTTTCGGCAGTAAAATCAATAAGCCAAGGGATTATAACCTCAAGGTCAAAATCCAAAGCCAAGGCGATTCTGAAATCACCTTCAGCATAGCCGACGACTTTGATTTCGCGCCGACCCTTTCGCTGTATTTGACCGAAAAGTGGGACTGGGGGACGGTCGTTGTAACTACGCCTGACGGCACACCGACGACCGCCACGCTTACCGCAGATAAAAACAGTATTATCAACGTTACGGTCGGCAAGGCGGGCACCTATACCGTGGCTTTGCAAAAGGAAACGGAAGCTCCGCCCGAAAAGACGGACGAAATCGCACCCGAGCCGACGGCACCCACCAAAACGCAAACGGATTCAAAACCCGAAAAAAAGAAGCCGGCGGGTAGTACAAGCAGTACCGGTAAACGGGAGTATTCCGACGCAACGGCGACGGGGCAGGATAAATATCATACCGATCCCGTGCCGCAGGGAAAACCTTTGCCGGTCGATAAGCCGACCGTTTCCGCACCGTCGGACAGCACTTCCGACACAAAGACCGAAAGCCAATGCACCATTTCGATCGAATGCTCCTCCATTTTAAACCACCTCGGTGATTTGAACGAGGAAAAGCTAGACGTTTTGCCGGAGGACGGCATTATTTTAGAGCCGACGGTCGTCACCCTTGTTGAGGGGGAGTCGGTCTACGATTTGTTGCGCCGAATTTGTGACGATTTCGGCATTCATATGGAGGCATCCTTTACCCCGATGTATAACAGCTATTACATCGAGGGTATCGGCAATATTTACGAGTTTGACTGCGGCTCGGGTTCGGGTTGGATGTACCGTGTCAACGGTTGGTATCCGAACTACGGATGCAGTCGTTATGCACTGCAAAACGGTGATGTGATCGAATTTCGTTATACCTGCGATATTGGAAACGATATCGGCGGCGGTGTCGTTTCGGAATAAAGCGGAAAGGGGACAAATCTATGGAAAACAGGGACGCTTTTTCAAGCTATCATCCTGCGGTAACGTTTTTGTTTTTCGGGATCGTTTTTCTGTTTTCCTGCATTTGTGCCCATCCGGTCTGCCAACTCATCTCCCTCTTTGCGGCAATGTATTACTATATTCATCTAAAAGGAAAAAAAGCGGTCGGATTTCTGTTCAAAGGAATGCTGCCGCTTTTGGTGTTTCCGGCAATTATCAATCCCTTGTTTTCACACGCGGGCGTTACCGTTTTGCGGTATCTGCCAAGCGGAAACCCCTTAACGGCGGAAAGCATTTTTTACGGGGTGCAGGCCGGTATTATGCTTGCGGGCGTACTGATTTGGTTTGCCTGCTTTTCGCAAACGGTCACGGCCGATAAATTCGTCTACCTGTTCGGGCGAATTGTTCCGGCATTCTCGTTGTTGCTGTCAATGACCTTACGCTTTATACCTCGTTTTCGTCAGCAGTTCGACACCGTCAAAGAGGGACAATCAGCCTTAGGATTGCATACGACCGGCGGTCACATTTTCAGGAGAATCAAAAACGCAGTTGCCTGCTTTTCGGTTGTCGTCACGTGGAGTCTTGAAAACGCCATCGACGTTTCCGACAGTATGAAAAGCCGCGGCTACGGCACGGGCAGACGCACGGCATACTCGATTTATACCTTCACCGAACGGGATAAAACTGCCTTGTGGTTGCTGTTGCTCGGTGGTGCGGTGCTGTTTTTTAATCTGCTTTCGGGCAATCTGTTTTGGCGCTGGTATCCAAGCGTCAGCGGTCTTTTGATTGAACCGATCACCATTTTTACACAGCTCGTATTTTTACTGCTCTGCTTTATGCCGATCATCATTGATAAAAGGGAGGAGATCTTTTGGAAACGTTTAAAATCGAAAATTTAACCTTTACCTATCCGGAAGCATCTTCTCCGGCTATTTCCGATATTAACCTATCGGTAAATCAGGGTGATTTTTTGGTACTGTGCGGGCATTCCGGTTGCGGTAAAACGACCCTGCTGCGGCACCTGAAAAAAAGCCTTGCGCCGCACGGAAATTTAGCAGGCAACATCCTTTTTTGCGGTACGCCGACCGAAAACCTTGACGAGCGGGAAGCGGCTTCCCAAATCGGTTACGTTTTTCAAAATCCGGAATTGCAGATCGTTACCGATAAGGTCTGGCACGAGCTGGCGTTTACGCTGGAAAGCATTGGTGCGGAGCAGTCGACCATCCGCCGAAGATGTGCCGAAATGGCGGCATTTTTCGGAATTGAGGATTGGTATTATAAAAACGTGAATGAGCTTTCGGGTGGTCAAAAGCAACTGCTCTGTCTGGCCTCGGTCATGACGGTACAACCCAGGGTCTTGGTGCTGGATGAACCGACAGCACAGCTTGACCCGATCGCGGCGGCCGATTTTATTGCCGCACTCGGCAAAATCAACCGTGAAATCGGTACGACGATCATCCTGTCCGAACATCGTCTTGAGGATGCAATTCCGCTTGCAAACAAGGTCGCCGTTATGGAAAACGGACGGCTTCTTTGCTGTGATACGGCCGAAAACGTGGGCGCCTTTTTAAAGGCAAGAGAAAGTGCAATGTTTTGCGCCATGCCGACGGCTATGCAGGTTTGGGGCTCGGTCGATACCGATCTGCCTTGCCCGATCACCGTCAGCGACGGGCGAAATTTTTTGAACCGCTATTTTGAAACCCACACGAAACAGCCCGTCTTAGTCCAAAAGAATCCGACTGTATGCGGAAAAGAACAAATAAAAATCACCGAGGCGTTCTTTCGCTACGAAAAGGACACCCCGGATGTCGTGAAAAATCTTGAATTATCGGCCTTTGCAGGGGAACTGCTTTGTATCTTGGGCGGAAACGGAAGCGGTAAAACGACCACCCTCAAATTGATTTCCGGCATTTGCAAACCCTACCGCGGAACTGTTCTAACGAACGGCAGGGTAGGACTTTTGCCGCAGGATCCCAAAACCGTTTTCGTAAAAAATACCGTTTTGGCGGATCTCAAATCGGTGTTGAAAACCAAAGGCGAAGCATCCCTTGAAGCGGTGCAAAAAACGGCACGGCTTTGTAAAATCGAATCGTTGCTTGAACGTCATCCTTACGATCTGTCGGGCGGGGAACAGCAGCGGGTCGCTTTGGCAAAGATCTTGCTGACAGCACCGGATATCCTGCTTCTTGATGAGCCCACCAAGGGCTTTGATATGCCTTTTAAGGAGGATTTTGCGGCCATTCTGCAAGACCTTAAGGATAACGGCATTTGCATCGTTATGGTCAGCCACGATATTGAATTTTGCGCTAAATATGCCGACCGCTGTGGGATGTTTTTTGATGGGGGTCTTGTCAGTTGCTCTGCACCGCGCGAATTCTTTTCGGGCAACGGCTTTTATACCACTGCCGCCAACCGTATGACAAGAGGTATTGCAAACGGCATTATTACCACCGACGAGGCCGTTTCGCTGGTAGGCGGCAAAACCGTTTCATTACCCAAGCCGACCGTGGAAACGCCAACGGTCACCGTTTCTTTGAAAAGCGGCAATAAAAAAACGATACTGCCCCTGTGGCGAAAAATCGGGGCATCCGTTTCAGCTTTGCTTGCTTTGATCGTTTTTGTTTACGCCGTTAAAAACGAGGACTTTACCGAAATGATTTCGTCCGGCGGTTTAACGGCTATCGGCCAAAATCAGTTGCGGCTTTATCTGATTTTAATTGCCCTTGTGGCTGTTGCCGCCGTCTTTCTCGGCAAAAGGGCAAAGGGCGGTTTTGCACCGCCGCAGGAAAAACGGAAACTGTCCAAAAGAACGACCTTCTCGGCAATACTTATCCTGCTTTTGCTACCGATCACGTTGTATATTGGTGTGGTATATCTTGAGCGAAAGCAATATTATATTACAGCACTTTTGGTCTTGACCGAATGTATGTTGCCGTTCTTCCTTGTGTTTGAGGGACGCCGCCCCAAAGCTCGGGAACTTGTTATAATCGCAACGCTTTGCGCGTTGGGGGTCGCCGGCCGTGCGGCATTCTTTATGCTGCCGCAGTTCAAACCCGTTATGGCCGTTACCATCATTTCGGGCGTTGCCCTCGGGGGTGAGGTCGGCTTTTTTGTGGGCGCCGGCACAATGCTTGTGTCAAATATACTGTTTGCGCAGGGTCCGTGGACGCCGTGGCAGATGTTCGCCATGGGCATCATCGGTTTTTTGGCGGGCATCTTGTTTCAAAAAAGGCTGTTTATCCGTGCAAAGGCATCGCTTTGTGTGTTCGGTGTGTTGGCGGCGTTTGTAATTTACGGCGGCTTGATGAATTTGTCCTCTGCCTTGATTTGGAACGCCGAAACGCTCAACATAAAAATACTGTTAAGCTATTATGCAACCGGTCTTCCGATGGATGCCGTCCACGCAGGTGCAACGGCGCTGTTTCTGTGGTTTGGGGCAGAGCCTATGCTTGAAAAACTCGATCGTATAAAAACAAAATACGGCATTATCACATGAGACTGTCTGTCGAAAAATTAGTAAAAATTAACGACTTGATTTCAGACGTGATTTATGATAAACTGTATTACAATATATGAGAAATGTTGATGTTTCAACAAACAAGAATATACTTTGAAAGTGAGGAATTGCAGCGAAAATGCTTTCCAAAAATGTATTTTTGTATGGCAGTACTTCTAAAGAAAATTTTGAACTGGTAAAAAAACACAGAAACCGTTTTAATTATAAGGTCTGGCGCATTGTTTCGGGCGTGGCTTCACTGTATTTTTGGGTGATGTTTTTTTCGGCCTTTTCCATCGGTGTCGTAAAGCCGAATGCCATAGCCGATTTGGTTTCGGCAGTATTTACCGCCGTGGTTTTTGTGCTGTTTATGACGGTTGTAAAGGCCGACAGCAAGTGGTTAATGCCACTGATTTACGCCACCGCCTTTGTGCTTTTGGCGTTCGGTATTGTGATCGGTGCGGTGCTTTCGCCTGATTATCTTGCGGTCACCTACCACGTTTTGTTAATTGCGTTGCCGTTGATCGTGGTGGATAAGCCCTACAAAATGGGGATACTTGAATTTGTTATGTCGGTCGTTTTTACTGTTTTCTGCATTTGCTTAAAGAGCGGCGGAACCGCAGAATTGGATATCTATAACGTAGTTTTCTTCTCAGTGCTGGGGCAGTTCGTTAACTACTATATGGCCGGCCGAAATATCAGCCAGTTGGTAACGATCAGACGCATTGAAATCGCCAGTTACGTTGATGATATGACCAAAATTTTTAACCGCAAGGCGTACGAGCGGGATATCCGTAAAATGGAAGAATTGGACGATAAATTCGTTTATATTATCTTCGATGTAAACGGCTTAAAGGTCGCAAACGACAAATACGGTCACAGCGCAGGGGACGAAGTGCTGATCGGCGCCGCCAACTGTATTAACCAGTGTTTTAAGCCGTACGGAAAAGTCTATCGCACCGGCGGGGATGAGTTTGTAGCATTGATCCACGCCGATGAAGAACAGCTTGTTCGTGCCGTTGAAGAATACCGTGCCGCCGTGTCGAATTGGCAGGGTGAACTGGTCAAAAAACTTTTCATTTCCATGGGCTATGCCGGTCGTGCGGAATTTCCGGAGCTTTCTTTACTGGAACTTGCCCAAACGGCAGATGAACGGATGTATCAGGAAAAAACCGCCTATTACGAGCTGGTCGGTGAAACACGCTGATACGAGATAATCAAATAAAAAAGCCGATATTCGTTTGAATATCGGCTTTTTTGCGTCTTAATAAGTTGTTATTCTGAAAAATCGTAAAGCTTCATCGTTTCACGGTTGCGGTATTCGTGCTTTTCGTAATAACCGATCAGCACACCGTCCTCGTCACGCAAAGCAACCATGTAAACGTCTTTGTTTTCTTCATCGTTGCGAAACTCGTAAACAATATTGTGCGCTGTATCGTCCGAAAACCACCGCACGGCACGTTCAATGATCTCGGCACTTTTCGGGGAGTGGCAGTTCATCAAATTCTGTCCCATAAGTGCCGCACCGCCACGCTTGGCATATTGTCGCACGGCGGCGGGATTCATATAAATAATGGTGTGCGCCAAATCGCACAGTACGATCGGTGCACGGTCCTGCTCTAAAACACTTTTGAAAAACGGGGTCAAATCCATAAGAAACCTCCTGCTTTGTGCTTGCCCTTTAGCGAAAACGCAAGTATCCGCAGTATAAAGAATTACTCTTCGGGCAGTAAATCGTCGGCGTTTTCGGTCACTCGGCTGATTTCCGATTCCCGATTCCACAAAAAGTTAATTTTAACCTCACGGCCGGCACGAATGCGCTGAAGATTGCCGATGTGCTTGCAGAAAATAATAACCGCAATCACCAACATCAATATTGCACCGATGCCGTCTTGGGCAAAATGGTAGTATAAAAGCGGAAATACGGCGGAAGCTGTAATGGCAACCATACATACGTATTTTGCAAATGCCAGAAAAACCGCTTCGCTTAACAGCATGATCAAAAACAGCTTGGGGTTAAAGGCAAGCACAATCCCGCCGAAGCAGGCCAAACCCTTGCCGCCCTTAAAATGCATCTGAACGGGGAAGATGTGACCCAATTCGCACCCCAGCGCCGCCGAAGCAAACACGGTCGGGGTGGCGCTGAAATAATGCTTAACAATACTCAGGCACAGATAGGCCTTGAAAATATCAAATAGCATACAAAAAACGCCGACCTTTTTGCCCATCATGATCAGTGCGTTCGAGCCGCCCGCATTTCCCGAGCCTGACTGTCGGATGTCAAACCCGCGGTGCTTGGCAATTAAGTACGACGGGTTCACCAACCCGACGATATAGCCGATCAAAC
>JAKSQF010000050.1 GCA_024404235.1 Clostridia bacterium
TACAATGCCGACGTGGACGGCTCGGTAAAATATTCCGCCACCAAGGTGCGCCACTGGTCTTCGGGCAAGTATGATTACACCGAAACGAAGTATTACGAAATCTTCCGTGAGGGCGGTATTGCGTTCCACGATATTCCGGTCGATGCTTCTTCCAAAATGCCGGACGATTTGATGGATTCGTTGGAGCCGTTTGATCTTGCCGATGCCGTTGATTTCAATTCCGCCTATTTTGCGGGATATTTGGCCGACAAGTACGACGTTTCGATCGACGAAAACATCCCCCGTATCAACACCCGTGTAAAGCACAGCACCGAGGACGTTTTCAAAACCACCGTTACCGAGTTTTACGACACCCTTTCGGTCAAGAATTCTTACATTGACCTGAAAAACGGCAACGCCAAATACGCCCTTTTGCCGATTTGGCTGATGAACACCACTTGGAAGGGCGAAAAATTCATCTTTGCCATGAACGGACAAACGGGTAAATTCGTCGGCAATCTGCCGATGGATAAAAAGCTTTACTGGAAATACTGGCTTATTTCCTTCTTAGCTTCCATTCCGGTCGGTATCATTATTGGGCTTATCGCCAAATTTTTCATGGATTAAGGGGGTGGCAATATGAAAAAACTGTTTACATTATTATTTACTTTGATCATCGTTGCCTCCTGCCTTAGTTTTTCGGCGTCGGCCGTCAACGTCGGCGGCACCTACGTTTCCGAAACGCAATCCGCCAAGGCAAAAAGCATTCAAGACAAGTTCGGTGTGAATGCCGTCTTTGCTTATTTCGATCAGGACGCGAATACCTCGTTGGTCGATTTGACAGAGGATTATATCGCAAAGAATAAAATTACAGGCAAGTACACCGTTTTTGCGCTTTCCGACGATTATTATTATTTTACGTGGTCGAAAGAACTCAGCGATACCTTCCACAGCGATGACTCGACCTTCGTTGCCTCCACCCTGCTCGGAAAAGTTGATAAAAACGATCTTTCCATTGAAACGGTATCGGAAGATTATTACGATCTGATTGCCGAGATGTTGGAAAACAGAACGAACTGTCCCTACAAATACATCAAAGATCACGCCGGTGTTCTGACCGACGAGCAAGAGAAAAAGCTGAACGACAAGCTGAAAGCCTACAAAAAGGAACATAAAGCCGATCTTGTTATTGTTCTCACCAACGGTATTGACAATGGCAGTAACACCCGTGACGACCGTATGGATTACGCCGATGACTTTTACGATTACAACGACTATGACAAAAACGGTGCTTTACTGCTTGTAAATATCGGACCGTTTGATTCCTATTCTACGCAGAACAGTTGGATTTCCACCGCAGGAAAATATATCAACAGCATCACCGAAGATGATATTTCCGATATCGGCAGCAAGTTGACTCCCCTGCTGTTGGATGGTTCCTACTACGAAGCGGCAGATAAATTTATCGACCTGGCCGAAGGCACGGTTAAAGGCAATATCGCCAAACAGCGCGGTTTTATTGCACTGATTACCGCAATTGTCGGCATCATCGTTGCTTTCTGCTATACGGGAAGCTTGAAAAAGCAGTTGAAATCGGTTGCGACGGCTACTGAAGCCAACCACTACATTGTGGACAATTCGCTGAACATCACCCGTTCTTACGATCATTTCTTGTATGCGAACGTTACCAGAGTCGCAAGGGAAAGTTCTTCCTCCGGCGGCGGTTCTCACACCTCGTCCTCCGGCTCCTCGCACGGCGGCGGCGGATTCTGATTTTTCCATTCACTTTACAGCCATCCGTTTTTCGGGTGGCTGTTTTTTTGATTGAAAAGCATACGTATATATGTTATGATATATTTGTCAATTTCACTTTTGGGAGGGTCTTTATGCCACTGCAAATCATTCGGCAGGATATTACAAAAATGCACGTTGACGCCATTGTAAACACCACAAATGAAGATATGATCGGTTACAGCGGCGTAGACCTTGCCGTGCATAAAGGCGCCGGACCGCAGTTGGAGGCGGCGTGCGAACAACTGGCGCCGTTACCCCTCGGCAGTGCCAAAATCACAAGCGGCTATGATCTTGATGCCGAATACATTATTCACACCGCAGGCCCCGTGTGGGAAGGCGGAAATGCCGGTGAAAGTGACATCTTAAAATCCTGCTACGTTGAATCGCTGAAACTGGCGGTGGAAGTCGGCTGTGAAACCGTTGCTTTTCCGCTGATTTCTGCGGGTACGTACGGTTTTCCGAAAAATTTGGTACTGAAATTTGCCGTTCAGGTCATTTCGGAATTTTTATTCGATCACGAGCTGACGGTTTATCTCTGCGTTTTTGACCGTACTTCCTACGAATTCAGCAAAAAGCTATTCCACGAGATCAGCGAGCTGATCAACGATGATTACGTTGCAGAATATGCACAATTCGCTTCTGAAAGTGTGGCGTTGCCCCGCCAAACAAGAAGTCTTTTCCACCCGAAGAGCCGCGCATCGGCGGAAGGGTGCAAATCAATGCCTCTTTTGTCCGAAGAAACGGTCGGCCAATCGTTGCAGGAATATATGAAAGAAATGGACAAGCCCTTTGCCTACAAGCTTTTTGACTGGATCGACAAGCGGGAAATGACCGACGTGGAGTGTTACAAAAAAGCCAACGTAGACAAAAAGACCTTTTCAAAAATCAAGTGCAATCCGCAGACCTACAAACCCTCGAAGCAGACGGCGGTTGCGTTTGCCATTGCGCTGAAATTAAATTTAGAGGAAACGCAAAATCTTTTGGCATCGGCCGGATTGACCCTTTCCGACAGTTTTGCCTTTGACAAGATCATCCGTTATTTTATTCAAAAAGAAATCTACGACATTTTTGAAATCAACGAGGCTTTGTTCGAGTTTGATCAGGTGCTTTTGGGTTGCTGACAAAAAAGTCGCCCGACAGGCGACCATTTCAAAAAACAAAACCGCTATACTATGGCTGTAAGGTTGAAAAACACCTTGCAGCCAATATTTATTTCGGAGGGAAAAATATGATCGGTGCTATTCTCGGTGACGTTGTCGGCTCTCGGTTTGAGTTTGACAATCACAAATCCAAAGAATTTGAGTTATTTCATCCCGAATGTTGCTTTACGGACGATACCGTGCTAACGCTGGCGATTGCCAAAGCGTTACTGCCGTACGACCGCATCACCGACTATGAGCAGTTCAAAAAAGAGTTGGTGGCAAGCATTCGCGAAATCGGAATGCAGTATACGGACTGCGGCTATGGCGGACGTTTTTACTATTGGCTGACGAGTGGTAAGACCGAGCCTTACAACAGCTTCGGCAACGGCTCGGCAATGCGGGTTTCCCCCGTGGCATGGTTTGCCGACACGCTTGAAAGCTGCGAAAAATTAGCCGCCGCCACAGCCGAGGTAACCCACAACCACCCCGAAGGCATAAAAGGTGCGGTCGCCGTAGCGGGTGCCGCTTTTCTTGCACGCACCGGCCACACGATGACGGAAATCAAGGAATACGTTGCACAGTACTACACCGTAGACTTTACGCCGGACGAGATACGCGACAGTTACGGCTTTTACGAAACCTGTCAGCAATCCGTACCGCAAGCGTTTTCGGCTTTCTTTGCTTCGACCGATTTTGAGGATGCCATTCGCACCGCTATTTCCATCGGCGGCGACAGTGACACCATCGGCGCTATGGTAGGCGCCGTTGCCGAAGCCTTTTACGGCATTCCGGAGGATATGAAAGAAACGGCACTTTCGTATTTGGACCTTGATTTATTGAAAATTGCCGAAGATTTTACAAACAAATTTATGAACAAGGAGTAACGAAAATGGAAAACAAAAATAACATCACGGAATTGGTATTCATCTTAGACCGCAGCGGTTCGATGGCAGGTTTGGAATCCGACACCATCGGCGGATTTAACGCAATGATCGAAAAACAGCGCAAGGAGGACGGCGAATGCTTTGTTTCAACCGTACTGTTTGACAACGAAAGCGAGGTTTTGCACGACCGTGTAAAGCTTTCGGAAATCGAGCCGATGACTGACAACGACTATACCGTGCGTGGTTGTACGGCTTTGCTTGACGCCATCGGCGGAGCGATTCACCATATTGCAAACATCCACAAGTACGCCCGCCCCGAGGACGTACCGGCACACACGATGTTTGTTATCACGACCGACGGCAACGAAAACGCCAGCCGCAGATTCAGCGGCAAGGATGTCAAAAAATTGATTGAGCAGAAAAAGAAAAAAGACGGTTGGGAGTTTCTGTTCATCGGCGCCAACATTGACGCCGTTGCAACCGCCGGCCGCTACGGCATCGACGCAGACCGTGCCGTCAACTACAATGCCGACAGTCAGGGCACCCACGTCGTGTACGAGGCCGTTGCCAAGGCAGTAGGCTGTGTGCGGGCAAACCGTTCGCTTGAGAAAGAGTGGAGTGCTTCGATCGACGAAGATTACAGAAAACGCGGCAAATAATTCCGACGATCACACTTGATTTTTCGGTCAAAACACGGTATGATTAGTCTATAAACAAAGAAAGGAAACCGATATGGGACGTAACGAATACACCGCACAAAAGGAAGACTGGGAAACGACCGAAATGCCGGCCGAGCAAACACGCTTTTCTTTCTTCAAGCATTATTCCGCAGACGAAATCAACGCCTTAAAACGGGGTCATATTCCCAGTGAAATGGAAGACCGTTGGTTTGCCTATTTTGACGATAATACCCTGTATATCCACCGAAGCTGGTCGGGCCACTGCATTTATGCCGTTCGGTTTACCTTTCCGTTTGGTCGCCACGTGGTGACCGTCAACCGAAATAAGGAGCAGTATGACAATACCGATATCCGCGAAGACCGAAAAAACGTAAAATATCTGCTTGGTTTATGGTCGATGCCGTAAACCGAAAATCCCGAAGCCGGTATTCCACCCGAGTTTATTATCAGCCTGGCAGAAATGCAAAACGGTTTATAACAAGAATTTTAAAAGCAGCGAGGCTTAGCTTCGCTGCTTTTTGATATGCGTTATTATAAATTATGCGCTGCATTTCAGCATACGGCGTTTGTAAACCGCGCTGTCGTTTTCGTGGCGGATGGTTTTGAAATCAAAAATATAGGTTTCAAAGGCGAATTTGCCCAAAGTCATTTTTCGTTCCCCGGTCGTAAAAAGTGCCTCTCATACTTAGTTGTCGATACATCCTTATAAATACTCGATTAACTTAGCACATAAAAGTGAAAACGCCGCCTATGTTTTTACACATGGGCGGCGTTTGTCATCAAATTGCCAATATTTTTTTCAATTCCTCATAATTGATTTCCATTAAGCCGACGAATTCATCAGCCGCGCCGTAGGGTATCAGCAGATTGCCGTTATGCTCGATCATACCGGTAAAGAACACACAGGGTATTTTGAACAAATGCGGCATTTCGAAATCCGCTTCCTGCGCGATCAATTTTTCCTGACAGATTTTTGATATAAACGGCAATTCGTTTTCTTTCAACGTCAGCACAAAGAAAGACTGTCCGTAGCCGCTTTCATCATCCTTTTTGCCGTGATAGCAAATCAGATAATCGCTGTCGTTCAAACGCACACTCTGCGTGCTGACGCCGATGCGGTTAGATTGCCAATCTTCTGAAGGAGCTAACAGCAGACGGCGGTCAACGACGTTATCACACTGAAAATCCTCGAAATTTTCTGCGGCCGAAATAAAAACAGAGGGGCGGGTTTCGGTAATATCGGGATATTTATTCGGCGTGACCGGTCTGTGCAGCATAACGTAGCACATTTTGTCCTTTACCTTGATTTTTCGGTCAAGAAGAATGACATCTCTGTCCTGACCGTATTTCGGGTTGGTCAGGTTTGTGATATACGTAAAGGCGTTTTCAAAATCTTCGTTTTCAAGCGCTTTTAAGTCCACCGAATACAAAACCGTTACGGTCGGATTATCCTGCGTATTAAAGGGATTTTCGTCACGAATACCCCAAGCGGGCATACACTGTGCCGGATCGTCGTGTTCCCAATAAGGACCGGGCGGAAACATCCGACAAGCCACCGTTAAATAAACCTGATCCCCAATGTAAAACAAGCGTGGGTCTTCAATACAGCCGTTGGCGTAATTGACAACCTTTTCACCCTTATTGCCCATGATATACATTTCTTCTTCGGTGTATTTAAGTGCAGGTGCCAAGGCGGGATTTTCCGTATTAAAACGGAAATTCTGTCCGTCGGTGGAATACGCATACCCCAAAAAGATGGGATACGGCAACGGTTTTTCTGCCAAGCGGGCTTTTGCATAAGGGCCGGTCGCGCGGAAAAGCATGTGGATTTTTCCGGTGTTTTTATCCTTAATAATCGCCGGATTCAATACCATTGTATCGGCCCATTCCGAGCCTTTGACCGGTTCCAGCAGTTTTTTTCTGAAATTTACAAGTGCCATTTTTATCTCCCCGATAGTTAAAAATTTGCCGTGAGTTTCCCCACGGCAAATATCAATGTTTAATCTACAACAACCAAAGCGGCTTCGCCTGCGCCCAAATTGACGCTGACGGAATTGGTACCGAGATATTCGGAAGTACCGCTCGGTGCAATGACACGCGCATCGCTTGTGGCATTCAGGTTAACGGTGACGGTACGTGCGGCGTTTACATCGTAGTTGACAACGTATACCGCCGTTTTTCCGTAATAATCGAAGCAGCCTGCCAAAGCGCCGTAGCATCTTGTAACGGTATTCTGGTTGCCGGTTTCGATCGAAGATACCTTCTTATAATCACTGCCGTAGCTTACGCCGGCGCTATTAAGCGTGGTACGGACGTACGGTGTACGCCAAGTGCCGTCGGAAGCGATAATGCCTTCAAACGTAGATTCCATCAGCACGTCATCAACAGCGGCGATGAAGGAATTGATCTTTGCGGCATAGTTATAGAAAGCGGTCAGATTCCCATTTCCGCCGACAAGACCGTTGCGGGTATAGTCGAACACGCCCGGTGCGCTGAACATGGAGCTGACCTGCTGTACCAGCGGGAAATATTCAATTCCCTTTGCACCGAAAGCCAGCGAGGTGTTGACGTTCCATTTCATTTGTGCTTCGGTCAAGAAGTTGGAGGTGGTGCCAAGCCATTCGTTTGCATCATTAAAGTTAGAGCCGGCCTGAACACACGACCAGAACGGGACGTCCTTTTCCTTGGCAACCGCAGAAACGATATCCAGCGTTTTCAGATATCTTTGTGCGTGCGACGTCGTAACGTTATCCTGTGCATTCCAGAAGCAGTACTTATCGACCGATACGAATCCGGAATTGCTTTCGTCGATATAGTATCTGACATAATCGGCATAATCCGATGCCGTACCGAATGCCGGTTCATACGGCAAAAGGTTCATATAGGTGGAAATATTCGTATAATCCTTCAGGATATTGCTAAGGCGCATCATGTGATAACCGGCGCTGTTACCCTTGTTGGCCAAATCGTCCCAAATGCCTTTGTTGGGAAGGGTGTAATTGACCGGATAAACGCCGCCGACGATCGGCTCGTCATCCATATAAATACCCTTAAAGGAAGAGTAATGTGAATACAGCGAAATGCGGTTTGCAATGTTGTCCTTTGTATAATAGCTTAAATTGTTATTATACAGTCCGCCGTCGCTGATGAAATAATCAATACCGTAGGCCTGACCCTTTTGCAGCATCGTTTCAACGGCAGGCGTATTCAAATCGTAACGCTGTTGGGAAGAAACGATCAAATTGATGCCGGCCTTTGAAAGTGCCTCATAGATATCATCGGTCAGCAACGAATTTGTTACATAGCTATTGCCGTCCGGATCCTTTGTTGTAAACGAGGCATACGGTCCGTAGAAGCCGGCAATCGGCATAACGCTGGCGGCTTCATCGGAAAACGTAACATTCTTAAACGGCAAGGTTGTATCAAGCGTTTCAAGTCCCAAAACAACCCGTTTCAGCAAAACGGCATCTGCCGCGGAAACCGTGCCGTCCTTGTCTACGTCAGCGGCTTTCAAGCCCGATTTCAGTGCGATTGCGTTGCCGGCAAGCAATTTCTTAACCGCAACGATATCCTGCACGTTGACGCTGCCGTCGGCGTGAACGTCACCCAAACGGTACAGATATACGTTTTGAGTATAGTTTACCCCATTTTTGGTACGAACGATCTCGTAATCGCCGGGAACGTCGATTGTATCCCCCGCTGTTTTGCTGACACCGTTCACCTTGATACCGTTACCGGTAAGCAGGTACGGGCCGTTTTCGAGGGAATAATACACGGATTCCGTGCTGTGGGTTACGTCGGAATCGTTATTGATCGGCGAAGTAAGGGTCAAAACGGCGGTAGAATCGGCATTCATAGATACGATCATACCCTCGCCCACAAAACCGGTATCGTCATTGAAATCGGTATAATAGATATATTCGTTATTATAAAGAATACCGTTGAACCATACGCCGATTTTCAAATCGTCCTGTGCGGCATCGCCGTCATAATCTACCCATTCGGTGGAAATTTTCAGATCAAAGGCGTTATCCTTCAGCTGAACCTTTGCAGTTTGGCTATCGAACGCAACAACGGGAGCGCCTTCACGGTTGCGGCCGGAAGCGGGCATCAATTCCAAATGATCCGGATTCCACGGATTGTACTGGAACAGCAAGCCGGAGCGGTAATCCATTGTAGTTTCGCCTTTTTTGCCGCCGTAATAGATGTTGGCAAAGCCGGTATCGAGATTATTGTCGCTTTCGAATTTGACGACCGCATTCAGTATTGTTTTGTCAAAGCCTTTGACCGCTTCGTCGGCATAAGCCGTATCAAAGCAAGGGTTGGCGGCGTTGAACACGCCGTTGGCGATTCCCATATCAAACGGCGTAATAACGGTGAAGTCTTCGGGCAGGGTTTCAAGGTCTTCGCCCTCCGGTGCAACCGATTCGGTCGAAACGTTTTCAAGCGTCAAGGCATTGGAAACAGCGGCCGCACCGTCAATTACGTAGTAGTAACGGTTATTGGAAAGTCCCTCGTTAAACCAGATGCCGTAACGCAGGTCGTCGTTATTGCCGTCGGCATCGGCATCGCAGATTTCGGTCGTAACAGACAGGCAGTACGGATACTGCGAAGGTGCATCGGCCGCAATACCGAAGGTACCGACGTCCGTGCCGTTTTCACACAGCGTGTAAACCACCTTGCCGTCTGCTTTATAATTGATTTTCAAGCCCGACTTATCGGCTGTACCCAAAATGATGGTCGAACCGAACTGATAAGGTAACGGCTGTTCGGTCAGTTGAATATCCACTCTGGTATTGGCAAGTGTGCCGTCCGAAAGGGTCTTGCCGACGGTTGCCGGCTTTTCTGCCTGCGTTTCGACCTGATAATAGCCGTAAACCTCGATTTCATTGGCATCCGAAGCCCATGAAATATTAAACTCATTCCAATCGCCGGATTCCTGCGCATTGTATATCAATTCGTAGGTATTCCAATCGGGGTCAAGCAGGGTCGTGCCGCCGGAAATTTCGGTCGTGCCGTTCGTTCCGGTGACCTGCTTGATTTCATCGGCCGGTGTCCAGTTCATCTGGAAGATGGACTTATGCGGTGCCGACGGACAGTTGACACGGTTTTTCACGAAAACGTGGGTTTCTTTCGTTTTGGTGATCGGTGCAAAGGAGGTTGTATTCCACGTATTGGCGTTACCCGTGCGATCGCCTTCATTCAAGGTATTAAAGCGTTTGAATTCGCCGACGAAAGCGTATTCATCGCCGACATAGTAGCCTTCTACAACAAGGGTAGCGGTAGCAGTAGAGTACAGATTAAATTGTAATTCGTGCGGGGTGGAAAAGACCAGCTCGTACGTTTCCCCGTTTGCGGCAATGTAATCCACATTGTTTGTATTAACGGATTGACCGGCCTGATTATAGCATTCATCCGGCTGTGCCCAACCCATCAAAACACGAAGCGGTACTTGAGAGGTGTTTTTTACAAAGACGTGCAGTTTATTTTCTGCAGAATAAGTAATGCCGGAGAAATTGTAATCCGTCCAGCCGTTGCAGGAAATTGCAACGCCGTCTGCGGTTGCGGTCTGCGTTCCCGACGTAAAGCTCATCGGATAAAGTAATCTGCCCTTGACCGGCAGAGGTTCAATGTAATAGCCCAAAATCTTGAGCAATGCGGACGAGCCGGAGAACATAACGTTCAATTCATTAACGGAAGCAATATCCGAGCTGTCGTAAACAAGTTCGAACACCTGCGGATCATCCGTCGGCAGTCGATATCCGCCCGGAAGACTGAAGGCGTTGCCGGATTCGTCAAAAGCCGCCGAGCAAACCTTCCAACCGACAAAGAAATTGACGTATTCCGAAGCATAGCTTTGCACAAAGATATGCAATTTAGAATAACCGCTTACGGCAGTTGCCAACGGAATATCATGGTTGCCGTTCACGTCGATTTCCAAGGTTGAGCCGTTCATTTCGCAAATGGCACCGGTATAACTCGGCGACACTTCAAACTGGCTTAACTGCACACTGCTGTTATCGACCGAATGAGCACCGGCAGTATAACCGAAGCTTTCTTCGGTTAAGAGGGGCAAATTGGGAATACGGTGTGCATAGGCAGAAACGGTCAGTCCCCCGGCCGGTGCATAAAGCATCAGCGTACCGTTGTTGCGGTCGGTAGTAGCAAACCAAGAAGCGGCATTTGCGATAACGACCGTATCAATGACAATTTCGTTGACCTTTAAGCAAACCGATACATCCGTGCCGCGCACTGCGGTCAACCCCAGAGAAACGGAAAACGTCCTACCGACACGGTTATCTAAG
>JAKSQF010000051.1 GCA_024404235.1 Clostridia bacterium
GACTGATTATGGTGCTTTGGTCTGGTGTGATTTTGAAGGAGAATTATCTGATGGTGACGGTATTTTGCAGTCTTCTTGGGGGTCATACCGTCTATATTTGTTCTTGTATCATCTACGAAATAGGCTTCAACACCGTATATCACCTTAAAATCGGGGTCATTTTTACGAATTTTTGCCGCGGCACCGGCCGCTGATGGGAATGCCTGTACTACGCCGTGATCGGTAATTGCAACGGCTTTATGACCCCATTTGTACGCACGGTTGACGATATCTTCACCCGAAGATACGGCGTCACCGGCCGACATATTGGTATGGCAGTGCAATTCCACACGTTTTTCGCCCTCGTGCAGATCCATTTCCTCATACTTCTGCAAAAGTGCAATAGAATCACCACGATTGAATTTAACCAAAAATTCATTTTTGAAGGTATCCAATTCATAGGTTGCATTAACGAGGATATACGCACCGTCCTTCAGCGGAGCCAATTCATCGACCCGCTTCGGAGTCGTAAAAATACTGGCTTTCAGAGCGTTGGTGTGATCGCTGAAGCAAAAGTTTATAATAACCCGTTTTTCACCGCGTTTTGTCGTGATTTCGCGCTTTTCAAGATCGAAGACTTCACCCCAACAACAAATTCTCGTATCGTTTTCGCTGATACGAATCATCGGTGTCGTATTCGTGTCAATCGTTCTTCCACCGTAAAACACCTGCGGATTATCAAGATAAACAATACCGTTTTCGGGAATATCGGTTCGCGCTTCAAAACTGATTTTCTTCGGTTCGGCAGACGGTGCAGACGCCGGCCGTTCGTCACGCTGCTCCGGCGGTGCCACCGTCGGCAAGGGCGGTAATTCAATTTCAACATCATCGAGTTGCCCTTCAAAATCGACCGACACTTCGCGACCAAAACGCTCTTTTACAAGTGCGCAAAATTGGCGTTCAAAATCCTGCTCACGAATGGTTTTCAGCCCGCCATAGTTCAAGTGAATGGTAACCTCATCACCGTTCAGACGATACTCGGCACGGTTAAAATAACCGTTCATAGCGGCATTTTTTAAACGGATCTCATCCGTCAAATCGGCGCAGGCAATATTGTTAAAAGCGGCAGAATCAAAGGTGAAATTCAAGTTACAGGAGGCCAGACTTAAATGCTGAACCAAAGCCGTTTTTGCCTGAAATACCGCCTTAAACGGAATATACTCCGTTGCTTTACCGCAAATTTTCAGCGTTCTGTTTTCCGAATCCAATATGCAGCTTTCGACAACGGCCGTTTGAAAAGCCGCCGTTACCGAAGGATCATCCATATAAACACCGAAAATTTCCGAGAAGGAAGTCATTTTTAACACTCCGTTTTAAAGTTTTTCTATTTCCTCAATCAATGCGTCCAAAAGTGCCTCCTCCGGCACCTTACGCAACACTTCTCCGTGGCGGAACAGAACACCGCAACCGTCACCGCCGGCAATGCCGATATCGGCTTCTTTTGCCTCACCCGGTCCGTTTACAACGCACCCCATAATCGCCACGGTAATATTTTTATCAACCGATTTTAACCGTTCCTCCGCCCTATTGGCAAGACCGATCAAGTCGATTTTCGTCCGTCCGCAGGTGGGACACGAAACAAAGCGAATCCCCTGCGAGCGCAAATCCAACGCCTTTAAAAGGCTAATGCCGGTTTCCACCTCGCGCACAGGATCATCGGTCAGCGATACCCGAATGGTATCTCCGATTCCGCGTAACAGCAAACCGCCGATACCTGCGGCAGATTTCACCGTACCCATTCCGGCAGTACCGGCCTCGGTCACCCCTAAATGCAACGGATAAGGGCATTTTTCAGCCGCCAAGACATAGGAATCATACATTCGCCTTGTATCGGAAGATTTGAGCGACAAAACGATATCGTTGAAATCATATTTTTCAAGTAACGAGATATGGTATAAACCGCTTTCAACGATTGCTTTGGCCGTAGGGGCGCCGTATTTTGCCAAAATTTCTTTTTCGACCGAACCGGAATTTACCCCGATACGTATCGGGACGTTTGCCGCACGACAGCAATCAGCCACCGCCTTGACGTGGGATTCATCCCCGATATTTCCCGGATTGATACGCACCTTATCAACGCCGGCGGCAACACTTTCCATCGCCAACCGCCAATCAAAATGAATATCAGCCACAAGCGGAATCTTTAAGACTTTTTTCAAGGCTTCCACCGTCGGGATCGTTTCACGATCCGGTACCGAAACACGCAAAATTTCACAACCGGCATCCTGCAAAGCCAACGCCTGCCGTACGTTTCCCTCCACATCGTGTGCAGGGACGTTCAACATAGACTGCACCAAAATCGGTGCGCCGCCGCCAACGGTCAACCCGCCGATTCGAATGGCTTTTGTCGTATTGTGGTTATACATAACGTCACCCCGTAATCAACATCCAAATATCCTTTGCTGTGATCAACAGCATAAATCCCAACAGCAAGACCAAACCGACAGCATGCACCGCCGACTCATACTTTTGCGGAACCGGCTTTCGGAAAATCATTTCAAAAAGGATAAACAACAACCGTCCGCCGTCCAATGCCGGCAACGGAAACAGATTAAACAGACCGAGATTGATTGTGATCAATGCCAAAATCGGCAACAGTGACATCAAGCTTTGCTTTGCCGCACTGCCAAGCACCGAGGTTACGCCGACCGGTCCGGACATTGCGCTGATGCCGTACTTTCCGGTGATCAAATCAAAAACCGATCGCCATATCACTGCGCAGTAAGAGGCGGATGTCTTAAAGATTCGCTTCAAATAGTTGCCAACCGTCTTTTTGCGGCCGTAAACCCAAAAGTCCCGCTTCAAGTAACTGATTCCGTCTGCTTTTTCGGTTTCAAACTTTACATCGTTCAGTTTAACACGCTGTCCGTCCCGAATAACGTACATATCCACCGTTCCGTCCTTTACATTCGTAAAAGAATAGGCAAGATCGTACCAATCGAAAATGTGACGCCCGTCAACCGAAACAATTTCATCATTTACCTGCAAACCGTACTGTGCGCTGGTGGCATTTTCATCAAATTCCGCCACGGTCGTCGTCGGAAACATCGACTGTGGAGCCAGAATGATCGCCACCAAAACCAAGCCGAAAAGCAGATTGAAAACAGCACCCATTACGACGATAACAAAACGGCGCCACGCTTTTTGATTACAAAAAGCCGCCGGATCGTTACTGTTTTCGTCCTCGCCCTCCATGGCACAGTATCCGCCAAACGGAACACAACCGATGCAATAGGTGGTATCGCCCCGTTTTTTACGAAAAATTTTCGGACCGAAGCCGACCGAAAATTCATTTACACGAACACCCAATAGTTTTGCGGCAATAAAATGCCCGAATTCATGAATAACGATCAGCACCAAGAAGCACAAAATCGCTACCAGATACGGCCAAACATTGCTCCACACATTCAAAAAAGCGGAAATAACCATCACGATCCAATCATCAATATTATCTTATAGATTCGGCAACCAAAGCGCGTGCCTGCGCATCAGCCGCAAAGATATCTTCAACCGTAAACTGCGGGATATTCGGCGCCTTTTCCAAAGCCGCCTGCACAAGATCGGCAATTTGCAAAAAGCGGATTTTTCCCGCCAAGAAGCCTGCAACAGCCGCTTCGTTTGCGCCGTTGACAACTGCCGGACATACCCCGCCGCGACTTATAGCCTCCATACAAAGCGGCAAACAGCGGAAGGTTTCGGTATCGGGCTTTTCAAAAGTGAGGGTTGCGGCTTTGAATAAATCCAAATGTTCAAAGCAGACTCCACGCTGCGGATAGGTCAATGCATACTGTATCGGCACGCGCATATCCGGTGTACCCAGTTGTGCCAGCACTGCCCCATCGGACAATTCCACGCCCGAATGCAAAATAGATTGACGGTGAACAAGAACTTCGATTTGTTCGGGCAAAACGTCAAATAAATGTACCGCCTCGATAACCTCAAGACCCTTGTTCATCAGCGTTGCAGAATCAATGGTAATTTTCGCACCCATTGACCAATTCGGATGCTTCAAAGCGGCTTCAACCGTAACGTTTTCAAGGTCTTCCCTTTTCTTGCCGTAAAACGGGCCACCCGAGGCAGTTAGCAGGATACGTTTCAAAGAACCCTTCGGTGCACCCTGCAGGGATTGAAAAATCGCCGAATGCTCACTGTCGACCGGCAGAATGGAAACGCCGTTCTTCGCCGCCTCCCGCTTGACAATATCGCCGCCGGTCACAAGCGTTTCTTTATTGGCAAGTGCGATCGTCTTTTTTGCACGAATAGCGGCCAACGTCGGCTTTAAGCCGGCAATACCGACAATTGCGTTTAAGACGGTGTCGCCTTCCATAGCGGCCAATTCGCACACGCCTACCTCGCCGGACAGCACCTTAATATCGGTATCTGCTAAACTGATTTTTAATTGTTGCGCGGCAGTTTCATTAAACACCGCAACAGCGACAGGCTTAAACTCCCTCGCCTGCTGTTCCAGCAAAGTGATGTTGGAGCCTGCCGCAAGCCCCGTCACTTGATAACCCTGCGCACGAGCAACCTCAAGGGCTTGTGTACCAATCGAACCGGTCGAGCCAAGCAAAATCAGTTTTTTCATTAAACCAACCCCACAACGATCAAAACATACAAAAGCGGTGCGATCAAAAGCATACTGTCAAGTCGATCCATAATTCCGCCGTGACCGGGTATCAAGTTGCCGTAATCCTTCAAATCAACCGAGCGCTTAATGGCCGAAGCAAACAGATCGCCCAGCATTCCGACAATACAAAGCGGAATTGTGAAAATGACGGTTGCAACGATTTGCACGGGTGTTCTCCGGAAGAGCAACATTAAAACGATGACAAAAATCATAGATGAAACCATGCCGCCAACGGCACCCTCAACCGTTTTCTTGGGGCTGATTTCGGGGCACAGCTTATGCTTGCCGATGGAAACACCGGTAAAATATGCGCCCATATCACAAACGCTTGAGAACACAAACATCAACAGTAAATAATATAACCCGTTTTGATGTCTTATCACTAAATTGAGGCAATTAAATGCAAAGCTGAGCGGAAAAACGACACCGCACAGCATACCGATTTGTCCCAAACCGAAATCACGGTGGTTTTTCAGCACAATGCAAACGGCAAACAGGAAATAGAAAATACCAAGTGCAAAAGGCACGTATACCTTCAAAACAACGTTTCCACCCATGCCAAACAGTTTATTCAGCAAAAAGGTAGCATAGCCGCGCTCGAAATCAAGCGCAAACACCATACAGAACGAAAAAACGACCGCAATGATATTGGCGGCTTTGCTTTTGATCGTCGCTGCGTTATGCACCATTTCATAAGCCGCACCGCCGGCTAAAACGGCAATGGCAAGTGTAATAATAACCGGATGCCATAAAAGGCCGAGCGCCAAAACACCGGCAACGATAACACCCATAATCACGCCTGAAATAATACGTGTTTTCATCCCTTTACTCCTCCAAAACGGCGATCACGCCCGTTAAAGGCATCAATCGCTTTTTCAATATGCTCCGGCTTAAAATCCGGCCATAAAACGTTATCAAACCAATACTCCGCATAAGCCGACTGCCAAATGAGATAATTCGACAAGCGGTATTCCCCACTCGGGCGAATGATCAAATCAGGGTCCGGCATTCCGGCAGTATAAAGCCGCTTACTGATCGTTTCTTCCGTAATCTGTTCAGCCGGAATACCCACGTCAACGATTTTCCGAACGGCGTGTACCAATTCGTCACGTCCACCGTAATTGAGTGCAATATTGACCTGCAAACCGGTGGCGTTTTCCGATTCGGCTTCATCTTTGATGATCCATTGCCGAATATCCTCGGCCAACGGCTCAAAATCACCGATAAATTTCAGTTTGATATTTTCCGACTTGAAGTTTGTGGCATCCTTCAAATAATCCCGCAAAAGATTCATTATGCCGTCCACTTCTTGTTGCGGACGCTTCCAATTTTCGGTTGAAAACGCATATACCGTCAGATATTTTACCCCGATTTTATTGCAATAACGGGCAATATCCTTAAACGCTTTTGCACCGGCGGCATGGCCGGCATTTCGGGGCAGGTGGCGGTTCTTCGCCCAACGTCCGTTGCCATCCATAATAATAGCGATATGGGTCGGCACCGTGCGTTCCTTGGTCGCTATTTTTTTCTTCTTAAAAAGCATATTTTTCACCAAAATTCCACTGTCAAGATAGACAAATCGGCGGGAGCCAAAAACTCCCGCCATATCTTCTTCTAAAGAATACCGATTAGATTGCCATAATCTCTTTTTCTTTATCGGTTGCCAATTCGTCTACCTGTTTGCAGTATTTATCAACCAGATTTTGAATCTTCTTTTCGCCGTCCTTTTCGGCATCCTCGGTGATATCGCCGTCCTTCTTCATTGCCTTCAGCTTATCCAAAGCATCACGGCGAACGTTACGTAAAGCGACCTTGGCGTCTTCAGCCTTTTTGCGAACATCCTTGGTAATTTCTTTACGGCGTTCCTCAGTCAGCGGCGGGAAATTAAGACGAATCACGCGGCCGTCATTGGTCGGGTTAATACCGATTTCCGAGGTCAAAATTGCCTTTTCGATTGATTTGAGCGTGGTGGCATCCCACGGCTGGATCATCAGCACACGGGCTTCCGGAACGGAAACGGCCGCCATCTGCTGAACCGGCGTCGGCACACCGTAATAGTCAACCATAACACGGTCCAAAACCGAAACGTTGGCACGGCCTGCGCGGATCGACTTATACTCGCGGTCAAGTGCGCCCATCGTCTTTTCCATTTTTTCCTGTGTGTAATCCATCAATTCGTTCATATTCATAAAAGCAGTTCCTCCAATAAGTATTATTCCACCAGCGTCCCGATATTTTCACCGGTCATTGCACGAACGATGTTGTCGGGGTCATCCAGATTGAATACCAAAATTTTAATACCGTTGTCCATACAAAGGGATGCGGCGGTGCTGTCCATAACGTGAAGTTCTTTCTGCAGAACGTCCATATGCGAAAGCTTATCAAACTTAACAGCATCGGGATTTTGCTTCGGATCGCTGTCATATACACCGTCTACGTTGGTTGCCTTAAAGATAACGTCGGCGCCGATTTCGGCGGCACGCAAAGCGGCAGCAGTATCGGTAGAAAAGAACGGATTACCGGTGCCGCAACCGAAGATAACTACACGACCACGTTCCAAATGACGAATCGCACGGTTACGGATATACTGTTCGGCAATTTCTCGCATTTCGATAGCCGTCTGCACACGAGCGTTTACGCCCAACTGCTCCAACGCATCACACAATGCCAAAGAGTTAATGGTGGTTGCAAGCATTCCCATGTGGTCGGCACGGGTTCGATCCATCTTACCGCTGCTGCGACCGCGCCAGAAGTTGCCGCCACCGACGACAATACCGATTTCAACGCCCATATCGGCGCAGGTTTTTACACGTTCACAGACGTCCAAAACCTTATCAAAATCAATGCCGGTTCCCTTTTCGCCGGCAAGAACCTCACCGCTGAGCTTTAACAAAACACGCTTATAAACAGGTTTCACAAGGACACACCCCATCAATAGATTTTTACAGTAATTATTTTACAATAAAACACGCGTAAAGTCAATTTATTTATTCGGCTTTTTTCACCGAAATCAACGAACATTAATCTTCAAAACGTGACCCGAATCGTAAGCGGTCGAGGTCAGGATGTACTGTGGGATCGAAACGGCGGTACCATCGGGTGTTTTCCCCTCAATTGCCGTCTCACCGTCCTTATGCCAATGCCCGCAGAAGGTTGCCTTGATAACATCTGCATTCTGCGCAATCAAGCCTTCCATTTCTTTCGTTTCCGCCAGATCGCTATTAAGTGGTAACGGAATATGATAGAACAACAACACCGGATAACCTTTCTTTCGCGCCGTTTCCAAGTCTTTTTTCATCGGTTCTATCTGCTGTTTGTAAAACATACCGCTTCCGTTATGCAATTGTATTACCATTACTTGATCCTTAACGGCCCTTGACGTGTAATACAGATCGTGCGGCCAGATTTCCTCTAACAGCGCATAACGTTCTTCAGAAGGGCTCGGATCGGGTACGTCGTTCGGAAGCCCCATTACCCGCACAGTATCGTGATTACCAAGTGTACAAAGTACATCCGGATACAGATCGAAAACGTGCGTTTTAACAAGATCCAATGCACCGTGGCTGATATAGTCGATCGTGTCCCCCGTGATGACCGTTTGATCAAAATAGGAGGCATATTTCAGCGAGTTATCAAGATTCAGACTTGATGCGGCATACGCCAACCAATCGCGCTGTTTAAAGGTGCTGTAGGTCGATGGGTTGCGTTCAATCAAATCCACGTCATCACAGAAGTTGATGTGCGCGTCGCTGATTTGAACGATCGTTACCGGTTTCTTTACCATGCCGGTTTCAAGTTCCAACTCTCGCACATCCAAGCCTTCATCAACCAGTTCAGCCGTAACCTTTTGCCTTTCCGCCTCAAATTCTGCCCGCTTTTTCTCGTCTGCTTTTGCCTTTTCGGAAGATTTAGGCGCACAACCGACAAGCATAAAAATCAGACTGATTATCAAAAGATAACCGACAAACCGTTTCATCCTCGTATTTTTCATCCTTTCATTTACCAAAAAAGCCGCAGAAACTTCTGCGGCTTTCGGAATCATTCCTCTGCTGTTGCTTTTTTATCAGTATAAGCGGTGTTATATATGATCATGGAATTGAAAAAAACAAAAAGCAGCATAATTACCAGCGCAAAAACACAGACCGTGATTGCCACATCGCTGTGACCCAAACGAAATTGCGTTAAAATATTATCATAAGCAATCAGCGTAGCAATAATGGTAACCGCCAAAAACATTAAATTACCAATCAAAATGCCGTTCATTGCAATGCTGAAAGGCTTTAACCGTGTGCTGAACATTGCCGGAATCAAAGCAATGCCTGTAATGATAAGTGCCGCAAGGAAATACCACACGATCAGTTGTCCGGGGTTAACAGTACCGGATCCTATATCAAACAGTGAAGCAAAATCAAAATTTGATTTGCCGCCGAGCATCAAAAACAGACCGGTGAAGACCAGAAAATGTGACAGCCACATCAAAATGCTGGCCACACAACGCAGCCACTTAAAACGCGGAAAGACCAATGCAACAACGCCAATAACGGCAACAACGGCAAAGATACCACCGAGCGGCAAAGCATTGATTGTATCCGTAAATTCGGTTGCATCCTCCGGCAGGTAAAGACCGCTCAAAGCAATGGCTCCGGCAAACAACACGCTTAAGCAACCAATAAAAATATTGAAAACGCGTGCAAAAGTGATGCGATCACGCGGCTGTGAAAGCGGGCTTGGTTCTACCGGTGCAACTACCCCATAACTTGCTTCAGGCGGTGCGGCAACCGAAAAACTGCCCATCAGCTCCGGCTGAACATACGAGTTGACGGGTTGCTGAACGGCCGGTGTTTCAACCGGTGCAGAAGCAAAAGAGTCCAACATCGGGTCAGTCGAAGGCGTTACAGCATCTTCCGGCGGAAGTTCCACCGGTTCGATCGGTTCAACCGCATTGTATTCGACCGATTCATTTTCGTATACGACCGGTTGCTCCTCAACCGTAACGGGTTCATTTTCCACAACCGGAGCCGGCATTTCTTCCGGCACGTTATTCGGCACGGGCGGATTCTCCGTCTGTACCATATTCCCGCAATAAACACAAAACTTTGAATCATTCGGTAATTCTTTACCACAACGGGTACAAAACATTTTCTACAACTCCTCTGTTTTTTCCTGTGCAACCGAGGTTACAAGAAAATTATACCAAGCATATCGAAATTTTGCAAGAAAAATTCATAGATTTATTCGGACAAAATGCGACAGTCTTTGATCAATATTTCTTCCCAAAATCGTTCAAAGCCTCTTTGATCGCTTCTTGATTCTCTTTTGTAAAGCCGGCAAAGCAATGGTATTCTTTGCTGACGAAAGGCTTAAAAAACGGCGTTACGTCAATTTTTGATTTATCAATTTGTATGGCAAACATTCCGTTTTCTTCGGTGACACGCTGTATAGCTTCAAAGGGAATCGTTTTTACGGGTATTACAAAAATAAACGCAAAAATCATCTTTGCCATTGCGGTATGATGAATCCCTTTTTCGTCGATTTGAAACACACTTTGCCGAAGCATCGCCCGAACAAGCGTCACCAACGAAATACTCCATGACAAGACGACCAACCCCATCGCAACCGTTAAAAACAATTTTGTGCCGGAATCCATCGGCGTGTCGTCTTCCATAAGAATTCGATTCGCATTCAAGAAACAAAGCCCGTACCAACCAATCGCAACAATGGAAAGCAAAAGTGCTGTTGCAACATAAAATTTAGCCGAAGGTTTTGCCGTAAGCATAAGTAAATCGTATTCCTCCCGAATTATTTTTAAAAGTTATAGGCTATTAGAGTTTTCCATAATAGCAATTTATCAGTTTAGTGGTTTTTCTTGTTTTTGAGATTTCTCCCACCATAAAGAATAATTGCTTTTCTTTTATAGGGTAGCACAATACATATCTCGGGGTTCCGCCAATGCGAAAGAACCAACTTCCCACCTCATAAATCTCTCTTATATTGCTCCATGCAACCGTTTCACGAAGTCCGAATAAATAAACGATTGTGACTGCTTTTTTATCAAAAATATAGCATAACGGCGAAACAACAAACACAAATACAGAAAGTAAACAAATTATA
>JAKSQF010000052.1 GCA_024404235.1 Clostridia bacterium
AGGAATTTTTTGTTACGCCGCAGTACAATACCTGGATCGAGCTGATGTACGAGCAAAATCAGGAGGATATTTTAAGATACGCAAAGGATATTATCAAAAACGGGTTTGAACCGGGCGTTTTGATCATTGACGAGGGCTGGCACGAGCCGTACGGCAACTGGACGTTCCACACCGGCAAATTTTCAAACCCAACCGCCATGGTCGACGAATTGCACCGACTCGGCTTTAAGGTAATGCTGTGGATCGTACCCTTTGTTTCCCCCGACAGCAGGGCCTATCGGGAACTGCGGGACGACCCCGAAAACGTGCATCTTGTTCGGTTGAAAAACGGCCGACCGGCATTATTCAGTTGGTGGAACGGATACAGTTTTGCATTGGATATGACCAAGCAATGCGACTATGATTATCTTGACAAACGACTGACCGACCTGATGACACAGTACAAGGTCGACGGATTCAAATTTGACGGCGGAAATATCGACAGCTATGCCTCCTGCACCAACGGTGAAATGACCGACGATTCCACTGCGGCGGAAAAGAATATCGCGTGGAACGATTTTGGCAGAAAATTTGCCTTCCACGAGTTTAAAGACACCTATAACTGTGGCGGAAAATGCATCGTACAACGCCTGCGGGACAAGCACCATACGTGGGGCGAAAACGGCTTGGCCGAGTTGATTCCCGGCGGTATTTTGCAGGGCCTTTTAGGCTATCCTTACATCTGCCCCGATATGATCGGCGGCGGAGATTTCGTTTCCTTTATTGACCGAAATTTTAACTTTGACGAAGAGTTATACGTCCGAATGGCACAATGCTCCACCTTCTTCCCCATGATGCAGTTTTCAAAGCTTCCGTGGTGTGCGCTGAGTAATCAGTCAAAAGAGATCGTCGCCGATTTGAGCCGACTGCACACAAAGTTTTCGGATTATATTTACGCCCAAGTCGAGCACGCCGCCAAAACCGGCGAGCCGATCATTCGGAGTATGGAATTTGAATATCCGGGCTTTGGCTATGAAACGGTCACGAATCAATTCATAGTCGGCGACAAGCTTCTTGTAGCGCCGATGCTTGAAAAGGGCGTTTGCAAAAGAACGGTGGAAATTCCGAGCGGCGTCTGGACGGATGAGCAGGGTGCGGAATATACCGGCCCGTGTACCGCCGAAATTGACGTTCCGATTGAAAGACTGCCGTATTTTATCAAAAAATAACACCCGAAAAGAGGGAATAAATTGATAAATAACAACGTTGGTTCAGATCTCTTTTATTCGTTCCTTTCCTGCTCGAAAAATGAAAAACTTGACCGAGCTTTATATTTTGATAAAATATTTGCGGCATTTTTCCCCTTGGAAAATGCCGATATTACCGCTGCACTTGAAGAGATCATCTCAAAAGACCCCCTGTTAAGCAAGGCCGTGACCTTTTCAAACGGCATAAACGTTTATGCCCTGCTTCACGGTTCATACGTCGAAATATATGCCACGCTACGAAAGGTTTTGAGGCGGCTTCTTGCACAAAACAAAAAATGCATCGTGTTGTTTTCGGGTAAAATCAGCTCGTTCCACAACGCCTGCGTGACCTTGGCGGGGCTGGACTGGCAGGCAACGCAATTAAGAATAAGCGACGCCAACGTGGACATTGTTTATTACGACAACAGCCTGTATCTTTTCAATATGTACGATGAATTCATCAACGTTTCAAAAAGTATCGGTCAGCAGATACGAAACAACAGCGGCACGAATGTTGAACCGTTGGTTGACAGCTTTTTTGAGAAAATGCAGCAGGGCAGTCTGTTGCGTTCACACATCCATTTTTTCGTAATGCAGATGCTGATTTCAGCTGTCGGTGAAGACGTTTTAAACGAAAATATGAGTTTGATTTTGGAGTGTAACAACCGACTGCAACTGAAAAATTTAGTCATTGATATTTGCCTTGCACACAACGATTACCGTGCAAAAATCAGCAATAAGGAAGAAATCGTGGAACGGATATGCGCCATTATCGGCAACGAGTATCAAACCCCGCTTTCTTTGGAGGTCGTTGCAAAAAAAGTGTACCTTTCCCCGACCTACGTCAGCAGAATTTTCAAGGAATATACGGGTGTTAATTTTTCAAGATATATCAAGGATTTTCGCCTGAACAAATCGAAAGAACTGCTGGAAAACGAAGCATTCAGGGTGAATAATATCAACGAGATCGCAGAAGCCGTCGGCTTTTTGAACGTGGCGTTCTTTTGCGCCTCGTTCAAAGAAAAATTCGGCGTTTCGCCGACAAAATACCGAAGAAATCTGACGGAATAAACGCCCCACAAGGGCAATTTTATGAAGAAAAACAACCGCAAAACCGATTATAATGTATAAAAAGCAAAAATATGTTTTTTTGTGTATAATATATATTTTTATTTTTAAGAGATAAGTTGTATACTCAAATAAAATGAGATTTTTGCGGTGATATTATGAAGGGTTTTAAAAACAGTTCCGGATATGATGCTTCGCTTCAGTTTGTCGGCGGCGCAAAAGCGGCGGCAGATACGATGCGGCAGAATATCCTGAATTCCGTAAACACGGAGGATTTATATCAGATTTCCGGCAATAAGTATTACATCAGCAAGGATATGCCCCTTTCAAAAATTCCGGAAAATTTATTACCGGGGGACGCCGTCCTTTTCGAGCGCGGCGGACTTTGGCGCATTGGCTGGAAGGAAGATACCGTCATCCCCGAAGGGGTTATTTTCGGTGCCTACGGCGTGGGTGAAAAGCCGAAATTTTACGGCTCCATTTACAATTACGCCGACCGTTCGCTTTGGGAAAAGTGCGGCGATCATCTTTGGAAACGGCTGATGTTGGGCGGAAACGCCGGCATTATGGTCTTTGACGAAAAATATGCGCTGGGTGTAAAGAAGTGGTCACTTGACGAGATGACCCAAAACTACGATTTCTTCTATGAATCGGACACCGAATTTTTATACCTGTACTATGACGGCGATATCGAGGACGATTTTGACAGCATCGAAATCGGTCAGCGCGGCAATATGATCTATATGCAGTCGAATACCGTGCTGGATAACATTTGCATCCGCTACGGCGGCTCGCACGGGGTCGTTTCGGGCAGAGGCACCGAAAACGTGACCATTACCAACTGCGAAATCGGCTATATGGGCGGCTCAAGACAGTTTGATCAGGTGCGCTTCGGCAACGGGATCGAATTACAGCTTGGTATCAAGAACGTTACCGTAAAAAACAACTGGGTATACCAGTGCTACGATGCGGGCGTTACCTTCCAAACCTGGACAAGTGCCAATTTGGACACCTACTATCACGGCATTGATTTTTGCGATAATTTGATCGAATTCTGCTACTATGGTATTGAATTTTTCACCACCTGTTTTGAATCGAACGGACTTTACAGCGAATATAAGAACATCCATTTCAAGGGTAACAACATTCGTTTTTCGGGCTATACGTGGTGCCACGAGCAACGCCCCGACAAATGGATGGCCTCTCACATTCGCGGCGGCCAATGGGCATACGTGAAGGAAACGGAAGATTTTGAAATCAGCGACAATATTTTTGACTGCTGCCGTGAATGTATCATCTTCTGGTGGTGGCACGATGAATCCAAGAACTTCATTCATCCCGAGGCGCACAACGGTCTGACCGTGAAAAACAACACCTATTATCAAGGCAAAACCGACGATAACCGTTGTATGACCTTCCACATAAACACGCCCATTTACGCCGAAAACGGCAATGAACTGCAAAAAGCGATCCAACATTTTGACTCAAAGCCCGAGAAAATCGAATGGCTTTTAAAAACATATAATTAACACGATATATCGGTATTTTTGAGGCTTTCAAAAATACCGTATATATTTTTTACAAGGCATTTTTGTCTGACAGCCGAAAACTTGATTTTAAGGATGAGATTATGAATAACGAAATTCTGCAAAAGGTTGAAAAATTGCTTTCCGAAATGACCCTACACGAAAAGATCGGGCAGTTAAATCAGCCGGAAACACCGTCTGCCGACAATGCCGAAGCCTTTAAGGAAGCCGTGCGCAACGGTGAAGTCGGCTCGATTTTAATGTCGGTCGGTGCAACCGCCGGCAACGATGCGCAAGGTGCTATTGATATTTCCTTTTACAACGAAATTCAGCGCATTGCCGTAGAAGAAAGCAAAAATCATATTCCGCTTATCTTCGGGCGGGACGTTATCCACGGTCATCACACCGTTTTCCCCGTTCCGCTTGCTATGGCGGCATCCTTCAACAGTGATTTGATTGAGCAGTCCTACCGCGATATTGCACAGGAGGCGGCGCAAGAAAGCATCCATTGGACCTTTACGCCGATGTTGGATTTAGCAAGAGATCCCCGTTGGGGCAGAATTATCGAGGGCCCGGGTGAAGACCCCTACGTCGGTGCACGATTTGCAAGTGCCGTCGTTTCAGGTCTGCAGGGCGATGATTTATCAAAAAGCGACACGCTGGTTGCCTGCGCAAAGCACTACGTCGGATACGGCGCCAGCGAGGGCGGGCGGGACTATCACCGCACCGAAATTTCCGACTACAGCCTGCATAACTACTACCTGCCGGCGTTCCGTTCGGCCGTTAAAGCGGGTGCGAGAACCGTTATGTCCTCGTTCAACGACGTCAACGGTCAGCCGATCACCTCTAGTTCCTATTATCTCACCGATATTCTGCGTGACAAGCTTGGGTTTGAGGGCTTTGTCGTTTCAGACTACGATGCCGTTATCCAACTGAAACGGCAGGGCGTTGCGGCAGACGATGCCGACTGCGCCGCAATGGCCCTAAACGCCGGTTTGGATATGGATATGCACGACTATTGCTACGCCGCCAATTTGGAAAAGTTGGTTGAAAGCGGTAAAGTATCCATGGAAGCGGTCGACAATGCCGTCAAAAGAATTTTGTACGTAAAATTTGAAAAAGGTTTGTTCGATCATCCGTATTGTACCCCTGCAGGATACGACAAAAACGAACATTTGAAGCACGCGAGAGAACTGGCAGACGAATCCATTGTATTACTGAAAAACAGCGATCACCTTTTGCCGCTTGACAAAAGTGCAAAGATTTGCCTGATTGGCCCGTTTGCAACCGAAAGACGGTCGCTTTTGGGTAGCTGGTGTATTGACGGCACGGCCGAAGAAACGCCCTGTTTACTGGATGCGTTAAAGGAAAGCTCGACCGGAAAAATCGAATATTCTTCCGGCTTGGGTCTTAATTGGGACAGTACGCTGAAAAAGGCTTATAACAGCGACGTAGTGGTTTTGGCATTGGGTGAAAGCTGGAGCAGTACCGGTGAAGCAAGGGCTGTTTCCAACATTTCCATTCCGCCCGAGCAGTTGGCGATCATTAAAAAGGTCAAGGCCGCCGGCAAAAAAACCGTGGGCGTTCTTTTCTGCGGCAGACCCATTGAAATGCAGGAAATTTCTAACGAGCTGGACGCCGTTATTTATGCTTGGCATAACGGCAGCGCTTCGGCACCGGCCGTTTGCGATATTCTTTTCGGGGACGTTTCGCCCTCGGGCAAGTTACCGGCAACCCTGCCCCGCCTTGCAACGCACATTCCGCTTTATTACAATATTACTTCAAGCGGCAGACCGGTAAACTGTTATTACAATGAAAACCCCTACGACTGTTATATCGACAGTATTCCCACCCCCTGCTATCCGTTCGGGTACGGTTTATCCTATACAACGTTCAACTATTCCCGCCCCGAATGTGATAAAACGGAAATTTCGCTTGGCGACCTTGAAGCCGGAAAGAAAATCACCGTTTCGGTAAACCTTGAAAATGCGGGCGATTATGACGCAAAGGAAACCGTACAGCTTTATATGAATACGCCCGTTGCCAAGATGATGCGACCGATTCGTGAATTAAAATCCTTCAAAAAGATTTTCTTAAAACAGAAAACAAACGAAACGGTATCGTTTGAGCTGGGGTACGAGGATTTCGGTTATTATGACCCCTGCGGCAATTACGTTGTGGAAAAGGGTGTACGAAACGTTTTCGTCGGCGAAAACTGTTTGACAGTAAACAAGGTTAGCGTTATAATCAAATAAGAAAAAACTCATTCAAACTTGGAGAAGATGATGAATACAAAAATTCGGGATTATATCAATGAAAATATCGAAAAAACGGTACGTTACACCCCCGATGACGACGGAACGCTGATCGGCTTACCCTATCCGTATACCGCACCCTGCGCCAACGATCATTTTCAGGAATTATATTATTGGGACACCCATTTTACCAATATCGGAATGATCCTTTTCGGCAGGACCGATCTTGCCAAAAGCAACGTTGACAATATGCTTCATTTGGTGGACAAGTACGGGTTTATGCCGAACGGCAACAGAACCTTTTATCTAAACCGTTCGCAACCGCCGTTTTTGTCCTCGATGGTGCGTGACGTTTTTGAAAAAACAAACGATAAAGAATGGCTTTCGGCCGCATACAAAACCCTTTGCAAGGAATATAAGTTCTGGCAGACGAAAAAGCTTGCCGCCAACGGACTGAACGGATATTTCGGTTATGATTCCTATCCGGAAGACCCCGAAAAGGTCATCAATCAGTTCTGCGTACGCTGCAAGCTTGACCGAAGCAAAATCATTACCGAAGAGCAGAGAAAAGAAACCTGCCTCGGCGCTTTTTCCACCTACGAAAGCGGATGGGACTGTACCTCCCGCTTTAAGGAAAACGGCCACAATCACAATACCGTTGACTTAAATTCACTGTTATATATTTTTGAAGAGAATATGCGGTATTTTTCGGAGGTTCTGTCGTTTGGCGAAGAATCCCTTTGGCAGGAGCGCAAGGACGCACGCCTTAAAAAGGTCAACGATATTCTTTGGTGCGAAAAGGAAGGGCTCTTTTTAGACTATAATTTCAAAACGGACGAGTTTTCAAAGTGCAAAACGACCGCTTCGTTTTATCCGCTTTACGCAAAACTTGCTTCAAAGGAGCAGGCCAAAAAAACCGTAGCGTTGCTGAACGGCATTGAAACCAAATACGGTGTTGCCTGCAGTGAAGAGGCATTCACAAACGCTTACCAGTGGGATTACCCGAATATTTGGGCGCCACAGCAATACATTGTTTACAAAGGCCTGCTGAACTACGGATATGAGCAGGAAGCAAAGCGAATTGCCGAAAAATACGTCCACCTGATTGAAAACAATTTCGAGGAAGCCGGCTGTCTTTGGGAAAAATACAGCGGCATTACCGGTGAAGTGGCAAATCCCGAATATAAAACGCAGGCAAGGGTCGAAATGCTTGGCTGGACGTCGGGCGTTTACATCGCTTTTTCGGATGCATTAGATCATAAGGGTGAAGAATAAATGCTGAAAACAACACCGGCTGTTTTTGCCGTGGGAACAAATTATCAAATTATGGTGCCGGTGGATAAGCCCTCTCTCTTTTGGGTCACCGTCGGCGACCGCACCTTTTACGACGAGCAAAACGGCATTATGCGTACCCTTTGTTCGACGCACCGTGTTACGGTGCCGATGGATTTGCTGAACAAAGCGGAACTGTATACCGTTTACGAGCGTGAAATCATCGACAAAAAGCCCTATTTCCCCGAAACAAAGGAGCCGACCGCGGCAACCTTTGAATTCCGTCCCATTCCGAACGACAACGTTCGTGTTTACCACATGGCCGATACCCACAATACGGTCACGGCGCCGGTAAAAGCGGCGGAGGTGTTCGGCGATATTGACCTGCTTATTATGAACGGCGATATTCCCGACCACAGCGGCGATATTGCAAACTACGATACGATTTATGAAATCATCGAAAAGCTGACGGCGGGAGGCAAACCGGTCGTTTTTGCGCGCGGCAACCACGATTTGCGAGGATATTTTGCCGAGCAGATGGCCGACCACACGCCGAGTGAAAACGGCAACACCTTTTACACCTTCCGTTTGGGCGCAATTTGGGGAATTATTTTGGATTGCGGCGAGGATAAGGACGACAGTCATCCGGAATACGGACACACCGTTTGTTGCCATTCGTTCAGAGAACGGCAAATTGATTTTATTGAATCGGTAATCAAAAATAAAGACACCGAATACGGTGCGGATGGCGTAAAATACAAAATGGTCGTCTGCCATAATCCGTTTACCTATATACAAGAAGCACCGTTCGACATTGAAAAGGACGTTTTCGGCAAGTGGGCTTCCCTTTTGAAAACCGACGTAAAGCCGGACGTAATGTTAAGCGGCCACATCCACGGAATGTTTATTTCTAGAGAAAACAGCGAATACGATCATTTAGGTCAACCGTGTACGGTGATCGTCGGATCGGACATTAAGGAAAATTACCACGCCGGATGCGGACTTGTTTTGAAGGGCGGCCATATTGAATCGGCCTTTGTTGACAGCGACGGCAACGTAACCGAAAAAACGGACATACTTTAAGGGATGATGTTTTATGTATAAAATCGGCCTTTCGACCGACGGCGGCAAGGAACTGCTCGGAAAAGCATTTTTGCAGGAATGCAAAGACAACAATATTGCGTGCGTGGAAATTGCCTGCCCGGTAGATATGATTTTTACCTTTGACTACGAAACCTTTTGCAAGGACGCAAATGATTACGGCGTTACCGTTTGGTCGTTTCACCTGCCGTTTTTGGAGCATGATATTTCAAACTTAAATGAAGAAGCGAGAAAAAATACCATTGATTATTTTGAAACGATCATCAAAACGTTTTCAAATTACGGGGTTCACCGTTATATCGTTCACTCCAGCTTTGAACCGATCGCGGACGCCGACCGAGCGGGCAAAATGGCAGCTGCCAAAAAAAGCCTTGCGCAGTTAGCGGAAATTGCGGCAAAATACGACAGCGTGATATCGGTCGAAGACCTGCCGAGAACCTGCCTTGGCCGAAATGCGGATGAAATACTTGAGTTGATTTCGGTCGACGACCGTTTAAGCGTTTGTTTTGACCTGAATCATCTGCTGAGTGAAACGCAGGCGGAATTTATAGAAAAAATCGGTGCCAAAATCGAAACGCTTCACGTTTCCGATTATGATTTTGTAAACGAACGGCACTGGCTTCCGGGCGAAGGAAAAATTGATTGGCAATCCGTTATGGCGGGGCTTAAAAAGGTCGGTTACAAGGGCCCGTGGCTATACGAGTTGGCGTTTGCCTGCCCGAAATCAATCATTCGTGACCGTGATTTATGCTGTGAAGATTTCGAAAGAAATGCGAATGAAATATTCGAAGGAAAACCGCTGACCGTTTTTTCAAAACAAAAAGAAAATTTGGGATATTGGGGATAAAATTCATTTGAATTTTTATATATAACACAGTTTTTTCGCGAAAGGAATATCAAAAGGGAAATGACCAAAGCAACCAAAGCAACCAAAGCAACCAAAGCCCAATGGATATCCATTTTTATCTGTTGGCTCACCTACACCTGCACTTATTTCGGGAAATACAGCTATAATGCGAATATTTCCATCATTGAGGAAAATTATAAAATCACCCACGCCGAAGCCGGACTGGTACTGACGGTTTTTGCGCTTTTCTACGGCGCAGGCCAAATCGTCCACGGCCTTCTTTGCCGGAAATATTCAAAGAAATATATCGTACCGATCACGCTTCTCATTTCGGCTACCGCCAATGCGCTTTGCTTCTTTAATATTCCGTTCTATCTAATAAAATACTTATGGATCATGCAAGCGGCCATGCTTTCCATCCTTTGGCCACTTGTTATGCAGGTCATCAGCGAAAACGTCGGAAGCAACCTTATGCCGAAGGCCGTTTTGGCTATGAGCACCACAACGTCGGTAGGTGCGCTGCTGATTTACGGCATCAGCGCCCTTTTTGCCGAAATCAATTTCCGCATCACGTTTTTGGTAAGCTCCGTCATTTTGATTTCGGTTGCAGTGCTTTGGTTCTGCTTGTATAAGCCGGGCAATTACCTTGAAACTGCCAAAAAAGAAATCGAAGAAAAAAGCGAATCTTCGGGCGCCTTAAAAGGCAGACTGATTTTTATTCCCATCGTGCTTTTCGGCATTCTTATTCTCATTGCAGGCTTTGCAAGAGACGGTATTCAAAGTTGGTCACCGGTTATATTAAAGCAGGTACATGGCATGCCGGATAGCTTTTCCATTCTGCTGACGCTTGTTTTGCCTATTTCGGGCATTGTCGGTGCGTGCCTTGCCGTTTCGTTAAGCGCAAGAATAAAATCGTTTATTGTATTGACGATTTTATTCTTTACCACCATTTCTTTATTTAACCTGATTGTTTATTTATTCTATAAAAACGTCTTTGTTATGGTTGCGGCATTCGGTATGCTGGAATTTTTGATTCACGGTGTACTCAACGTAATTGTAAGTATCTTCCCCCTTTCGATCCGAGGAAGAATCAGCACCGGCGCATTAACGGGTATACTGAACGGATGCTCGTATGCAGGCAGTGCCGCCGGCACGTATCTGCTGGGGCTGATCGCCGATAAATCCGGCTGGGCAAACGTCTTTTTGACCCTGCTTATCAGTGTTGTGCTTGCCACGGTGCTCGGTGTTGTATATTTCATAATCTCTGCAAAAAACAAAAAATTAAAGATATAATCTTAACCGAATTTAAGGAGGCGTAATGCCTTATGCAAAAAGTTGCCGTTCAAGAACTCAATCCCTTCAACGTTCGGGA
>JAKSQF010000053.1 GCA_024404235.1 Clostridia bacterium
CTTTTCGGGCCTGCTTTCTAAAAGTACTTTGCTTTTCAGTACGCTTTCGTGTCAGTTTATCAGTAATGTGCCTTCTGCTATTCTGCTGTCGCAGTTTACCGATAATTATACCGATTTGCTTGTCGGGGTAAACATCGGCGGTGTCGGTACACTGATCGCTTCTTTGGCAAGCCTGATTACCTTTCGCGAATACGCAAAGCATAACCCTGAAAAAGTCGGCAGCTACGTTGGTAAATTTTTGCTTTTCAACTTTGTTTTTTTGGCTTTGCTGATCGGTTTTATGCTGGTCATAAAAATGTTATAAAAATTTACGCACGGTTTTCAAAAAAATCGTGCGTTTTTCTCTTTTTATTTTAAATCAAATGTGGTATAATTAACTAAAATATACCTTTTGAAAGGATCTTTTGCGATGAAGCTGCAACCCATTGTTATTTCTCTGTTGGATACCGATCTGTATAAATTTAATATGGATCAGGTTATTTTTCACAAACATACCGATCTTTGCGGGGAATACTACTTTAAATGCCGCAACGAGGGTGTGGTGTTTACGCCGGAAATGTTGGAGGAAATCAACGCGCAAATTGATTATCTTTGCACACTTCGTTTTACGCACGAAGAGTTGGATTACTTGCGTTCGATCCGCTTTATTAAAAACGACTACGTGGAGTTTTTACGGCTGTGGCATCCCATTCGCGAGTACGTTACAACGTCGCTGAGTGAGGACGGAGAACTATCAATCGTCGTAAATGGTCCGCTGTTTTCAGCCATGCAGTTTGAAATCTATCTGCTTGAAATCGTAAACGAAGTCTATTTCAGAATGAATTACGACTATGATAAGCTGGTGGCCTCTGCCAAAACACGTCTTGACGAAAAGATCCAAGGTTTTGCTGAGGGAAAATATACCTTTAAGTATGCCGAATTCGGTTGCCGCCGCAGACTTTCCCGCGAGTGGGAAGAGGTCGTCGTAAACCGCTTGGTAACCGAAACGAATAACTGCGTTGGAACGTCAAACGTTTATCTTGCGAAAAAGTTTGATATTACGCCGATCGGTACCTATGCACACGAATTTGTGCAGATGTATCAAGGTATTGATTCCATTCCGCTTGCTTACACCAATCATTATGCCATGCGCGATTGGTACCATGAATACGACGGCGATAACGGTACGGCATTGACCGATACGGTAACGACCGATCTGTTCCTGCTGGATTTCAACCGCTCTATGGTCAACAACTATTCCGGCGTGCGTCACGACAGCGGCGATCCGTTCGAGTGGGGAGAGAAGATCCTTGCGCATTACCGTAAATACGGTGTTGATCCCAAAACAAAACAACTGCTGTTCAGTGATTCCCTTGACTTTGACCGCGCGCAGGCTCTTTACGAGTATTTCAAGGACAAAACGAAGGTTTCGTTCGGTATTGGTACTTTCTGTTCAAATGATACCTGTGAGGAAGCATTGAATATTGTTATAAAACTGCAATACGTAAACGGTCGTCCGGTGGCCAAGCTTTCCGACACCCCTTCAAAGGCAATGTGCCGTGACGATGATTATCTTGAATATCTGAAACGTTCTGTCGCTTTCCGCCTGCAGCGTGAAAGTCTTTAAGCAGAAGTTTTGTAAAATCTGAAAAAGGGTGATAGTATGCCGGACAAGTTTATATTGCATTCCGATTATAAGCCGACCGGCGATCAGCCGCAGGCAATCGAACAGCTAGTAGCCGGCATCAATGTCGGTGACCGCGAGCAGGTTTTATTAGGTGTTACCGGTTCGGGTAAAACCTTTACAATGGCAAACATTATCGAAAAGGTCAACCGCCCGACGCTTGTTTTGGCACATAATAAGACCCTTGCGGCACAGCTTTGCACCGAATTTCGGGAGTTTTTCCCCGAAAATGCGGTTGAGTATTTTGTGTCATACTATGACTACTATCAGCCGGAAGCCTATATTCCGGGCAGCGATACCTACCTCGAACACGATTCCGCCATCAACGATGAAATTGATAAGTTGCGGCATAGTGCTACATGCGCTTTGTCCGAACGGCGGGACGTGATCATTGTTGCCTCGGTTTCCTGCATTTATACGCTGGGTAGCCCGATTGATTACCGTAATATGGTCATATCCCTGCGTACGGGGATGACCAAAAATCGTGATGATTTGATTCGTAAATTGGTGGATCTTCAGTACGAACGAAACGATATCAATTTTGTGCGTAATAAATTCCGCGTTCGGGGTGATACGGTGGAAATTTTTCCGGCGTATTCTTCTGAAACGGCCATCCGCGTGGAATTTTTCGGGGACGAAATCGATCGCATCTGTGAAATGAATCCGCTGACGGGCGAATTGAAGTCAATTTTGAAGCATATTGCCATTTATCCGGCTTCGCATTATATCGTTCCGCAGGATAAAATGGAATCAGCCTTGGATGAACTGCGTCAGGAAATGGAAGAACGCGTCGAGTTCTTTACCGAAAACGGCAAGCTGATTGAAGCACAGCGCATTCGTCAGCGCACGGAATACGATATTGAAATGCTGCGTGAAATCGGTACGTGTAAGGGCATCGAAAACTATTCCAGAGTACTTAGCCGCCGTCCGCCCGGCAGTATTCCGAGTACCTTGCTTGATTATTTTCCCGATGATTTCCTGCTGTTCGTTGATGAATCGCATGTCACCTTACCGCAGGTGCGCGGGATGTACGGTGGTGATCGTGCCCGCAAGGAAAACCTTGTGGATTACGGTTTTCGCCTGCCGTCGGCTTTTGATAACCGACCGCTGAATTTTGAAGAGTTTTACCGTCATATTGATCAGGCGGTTTTCGTTTCGGCAACACCGGGTGATTTTGAAAAGGATAAGGCCGCGCAGATCGTTGAGCAGGTCATCCGTCCGACGGGCCTGCTTGATCCGATGATTTCGGTACGCCCGAGCGAGGGTCAGATCGACGACCTTGTCTCCGAAATCAATATTCGTGCCGAACGTAAAGAGCGTGTATTGGTGACGACGCTGACCAAAAAAATGGCCGAGGATTTAACCGAGTATCTCGAGAATCTTTCCATTAAAGTTCGGTATATGCACTATGATATCGACACGATGGAGCGTATGGAAATCATCCGCGGTCTGCGTTTGGGTGAATTTGATGTGCTGGTCGGTATTAACCTGTTGCGTGAGGGGTTGGATATTCCGGAAGTTTCATTGGTGGCCATCCTTGACGCTGATAAAGAGGGCTTTTTGCGTAGCGAAACGTCGTTGGTGCAGACCATCGGACGTGCCGCCCGTAATGCCGACGGAACGGTCATTATGTACGCCGATTCCGTTACGCCGTCAATGGAAAATGCCATTCGTGAAACCGAACGCCGCCGTTCGATTCAGCAACAGTACAATGAAGAACACGGCATCGTTCCGAAGACGATCGTAAAGGATGTTCGGGATATTATCGAAATCGGCCAAAAGGTCGATCGCAATAAACCCGTTTCCCGAATGTCGAAGATGGAGCGTGAGGCCGAAATCAAGCGCCTGACAGCCGAAATGAAGCAGGCGGCAAAGATTTTGGAATTTGAAATCGCCGCACAGCTGCGTGATAAAATCAACCGTCTGCGCGACGGCAAATAATTGCGGAGGAATTTATCTTGGCAAACGATAAAATCATTATCCGAGGTGCTTCGGAGCATAATTTGAAACACGTTGACGTGGAAATTCCACGCGATAAACTGGTTGTTTTTACCGGCCTTTCCGGTAGTGGTAAATCCTCCTTGGCGTTCGATACGATCTACGCCGAGGGTCAGCGCCGCTATGTTGAATCGCTTTCTTCCTATGCGCGTCAGTTTTTGGGGCAGATGGAAAAACCGGCTCTTGACAGTATAGAAGGTCTTTCGCCGGCGATTTCTATTGATCAAAAAACCACCTCGAAAAATCCCCGTTCAACGGTTGGTACCGTGACCGAGATTTATGATTATCTGCGCCTTTTGTATGCCCGTGTCGGTGTGCCGCACTGTCCGGTTTGCGGTAAGGAAATCAGTCAGCAAACGACCGACCAAATCGTTGACGTTGTGATGAAACTGCCCGAAGGCAGTAAAATTCAAGTCTTGGCACCCATTGTGTGCAATCGCAAGGGCGAGCACACCAAGGAACTTGAAAACGTGCGTAAATCCGGCTACGTTCGGGTGCGTATTGACGGTAATATTTATGATTTAAGCGAAGAAATTAAGCTTGAAAAAAATAAAAAGCACATGATTGAGGTGGTCGTCGACCGCCTTGTTATAAAAGAGGAAATCCGCTCCCGTCTGACCGACAGCATTGAAACTGCTACGGCACTTTCGGGAGGTTTGATTGCGGTTGATGTGATCGGCGGGGAAGAACTGCAGTTTTCTCAAAGCTACGCTTGTGAAGAACATGGCATCAGTATTCCGGAATTGGCGCCGACGATGTTTTCTTTCAATAACCCGATGGGCGCCTGCCCGACCTGCACGGGTATCGGCATGTTTATGAAAATTGATCCGCGTCTTGTCATCAATGATGAAACAAAATCACTGGTCGACGGTTGTATTAAGGCCTCGGGTTGGGGCGTGAACAGTTGGTTTCATCCCGATGCCTCCACGATAGCACAGATGTATTATCAGGGTGTTGCCGATTACTGCGGTTTTGACATCAACTTGCCTTGGAAAGATATTCCCGAAAAGGGTAGGCAGATGATCCTGTATGGAACGGATGACACAAAGATTGAACTGCACCGCAATACAGACTATGGCGGCGGCACCTATTTTGCTCCGTTCGAGGGCGTTGTCAATAATCTGCAACGCCGTTATGAATCGACCCAAAGCGAGTACGCCCGCGGCGAATTGGAAAGTCTGATGACCGAAAGCAAATGTCCCGATTGCCACGGTGCCCGATTAAAACCCGAATATTTGGCTGTTACGGTCGGCGGTAAAAACATCGTCGATTTTTGCGATATGTCCATTGTGGATGAACTGAATTTTATCGAACAGCTTGAATTCGGCGAGCGTGATCAGATGATCGCCGGCCCGATCCTCAAGGAAATTCGCGAGCGTCTGTCCTTTTTGGTCAGCGTCGGTCTTGACTATCTTTCATTGTCCCGCTCCTCCGGTACACTTTCTGGTGGAGAAAGCCAGCGCATCCGCTTGGCGACGCAGATCGGTTCTTCGCTGATGGGCGTTTTGTATATTTTGGATGAACCGTCCATTGGCCTGCATCAACGAGATAACGAACGCCTGCTGAATACGTTAAAGCGTCTTCGTGATTTGGGCAACACTTTGCTAGTAGTTGAGCACGATGAGGACACGATGCGTACAGCCGATTATATTGTTGACGTCGGCCCCGGTGCCGGTATTCACGGCGGCAATATTGTTTTCAGCGGAACGCCGGCGGAATTGGCCGATTGCACCCAGTCGGTCACGTCAGACTATTTGACCGGCCGTAAAAAAATTCCCGTTCCGACCAAACGCCGTAAAGGAAACGGTAAATATTTGACCGTTGTCGGCGCTTCGGAAAACAACCTGAAAAATCTGACGGTCAAAGTACCACTCGGTCAGTTTGTTTGCGTGACGGGTGTTTCCGGCAGCGGTAAATCGTCACTTGTGAATGATATTATCTATAAATCTTTAGCCGCAAATCTTAACCACGCCAAGACCTTCCCCGGTGCGCATAAGTCGATCGAGGGAGTAGAATTGCTGGATAAGGTCATCAACATCGACCAATCGCCCATTGGCCGTACGCCGCGAAGTAATCCGGCGACCTATACCGGCGTTTTCGGGGATATTCGTGAACTGTTTGCGCAGACAAAGGACGCCAAGGCACACGGTTATTCTGCCGGCCGTTTCTCGTTTAACGTTAAGGGCGGCCGTTGTGAAGCCTGCCAAGGTGACGGTATCCTTAAAATTGAAATGCATTTCCTGCCTGATATATACGTTCCGTGTGAGGTCTGCGGCGGTACGCGTTATAACCGCGAAACGCTAAGTGTTCAGTACAAGGGCAAGAATATTTACGATGTTTTGGAAATGACGGTCGAAGAGGGGATGAACTTCTTTGAAAGTGTCCCGAAAATTTACCGTAAACTGAAAACCCTGTTTGACGTCGGCTTGGGTTACATCAAAATCGGTCAGCCGGCTACGACCCTTTCGGGCGGTGAGGCACAGCGTGTCAAACTTGCAACCGAGTTGTCTAAACGCCCGACCGGAAAATCGATTCATATATGGGACGAGCCGCCCAGAGGTCTGCACACGGCCGACGTCCACCGCTTAATTGAGGTTTTACAGAAATTTGTGGACGACGGTAATACCGTGCTGGTGATTGAGCACAACCTGGACGTCATCAAAACAGCCGATACGATTATTGACCTTGGTCCCGAAGGTGGTGACCGCGGCGGCACACTCGTTTGTTGCGGTACGCCCGAAAAGGTTGCAAAGTGCGAAAAATCCTACACGGGTCAGTTCTTAAAAAAGATGCTGTAAAAAATTCACACATTATTCACCAATGCGTGATATAATTCGCTAAAATAAAAGGAAAGGGTGGGGAGATCGTGTTCGGTTACATTCGTGTCGATAAACCCGAATTAAAGATTCGAGAATTTGAAACCTACAAAGCGATTTACTGTACCCTTTGCCGTAAGCTCGGTCGACGGTACGGACCGCTTTCCCGTTTGACTTTAAGCTATGATTTTGCCTTTTTAAGTGTGCTGAATATGGCATTAAAGCCCGGGCAGGTTTGCTTTGAGCGGAAACGCTGTGCATTTAATCCAATGAAAAAGTGCAATTATTGTACCGAGGATAAAATGTTTGACCTTCCGGCCGCCGCCGCGATGATTTTGATGTATGAAAAAATATTGGATAATATCGCAGATGAAAAAGGCTTAAGAAAATTCGGCTTTAAACTCTTAAAACCAATTTGTCGTTCCGCCTACAAAAAGGCTGCCGGAAGCTATCCGCATATCGCCGAACTTGCGACCGAGTATCTAACGGAACAACACCAAATCGAGGCGGAAAATTGCACCGATTTAGACCGTGCAAGCGAGCCTTCGGCAAAAATGCTTTCCAAACTGCTTTGCCTTTGCAGTGAGGATTTGAACGAGCAGCGTGTTTTGGAACGCTTGGGTTATTGCCTCGGACGATATATTTATCTTTTGGATGCGGCGTGTGATCTGCCGCAGGATATAAAATCGGGCGCATATAATGTCTTCAAAGGTGAAACTGACGTAAAAAAGCGGGTAGAGCCGCAGTTGTATTTCTGCATCAACGAAGCCGGCAAAGCTTTTGAGTTGTTAGACCCCTACAAATATCGCACGATTTTGGGTAACATTATCTATTTGGGATTAGAAAAAACCTTTCAAAAGGAGTTAAGCAAATGAAAGATCCGTATTCCGTATTGGGCATTTCAAAGAATGCCACCGATGATGAAATCAAGGCCGCTTATCGCGAGCAGGCGAGAAAGTATCATCCGGATAACTATACCGACAACCCGCTTTCGGACCTTGCCGCCGAAAAGATGAAGGAAATCAACGAGGCGTATGATTCGATCATTGCAGAGCGGCGCGGTAAAACGGGTGGTTCGTCGAATACTGCCGGCGGCGGATCAACTTCATTTCCGGAAGTGCGCTCGCTTATTAACCAAAACCGTTTGGAGGAAGCACAGGAATTATTGGACGGTGTACCGCCGCAGAACAGAGATGCCGAATGGTATTTTTTGAACGGTACGGTTCAGTATCGCCGCGGTTGGTTTGATAATGCCTATACAAGCTTCTGTACGGCAAGCCGTATGGATCCTGCTAACGAGGAATACCGCCGTGCAACAATGAATGCACAGCGCCAAAGCGGTCGGCAGAATAATCCCTACCGTCCGAATACCTACGGTCGTGGCGGCGAATGCAGTACCTGTGATATTTGTCAGGGGCTTATCTGTGCGGATTGCTGCTGTGAATGTATGGGAGGCGATTTGATTGCCTGCTGCTGATATGAAACAGAACGTAAAAATCACCCTCAGTGCTTTAATGGCGGCCTTGGCAACCATTATGGTGCTTGCGGCATATTTCCCTTACGTCACTTATGCGGCACCTGCTTTGGGCGGTTGCGTCGTGATGCTTGTGCTGATCGAAATCGATGTTCGCTGGGCGTTCGGTGCTTTTTTGGTATCCTCGGTTTTAAGTCTGCTGTTCGCCGAAAGGGAAGCCGGTATTCTTTATGTTTGCTTTTTCGGTTTTTATCCCATTGTAAAAGCGCTGTTTGAAAAGTTGCGCAGCCGCGTGCTTGAATGGGTGTTGAAATTGCTTACATTCAACGCCGCAATGCTGTTGGTTTACGGGCTTTTATCTTTGGTGATCGGCCTTGGTGTTGAGGAATTCGGTGTGCTTGGTAAGTACGGCGCTTGGATATTTTTGGCGGCGGGAAACGTCGTGTTTGTGCTGTACGATTTTGCCCTTATCCGTGTTGCTTCGCTATATATTTATCGGATCCACCCGAAAATCAGAAAAATTCTATAGAAAAATCCCTTTTATTCGCCGAATAAAAGGGATTTTTTGATGTGAACCTATTGACAAAACCGCATTCAAAAGGTATAATTGTATACAAATATGCATAAATATCGTGTATACGAAACGGAGCGTGAGAAAATGATTGAAATTTCCAATAAAAGCAATCTGTTAGAGCAGAAGAATTATCGGTATTCTTTGCAGGATGTAGATGAGCCGAATCTTTACCGTGAAATATACAGTTACGATGAAATTCCGGCAATTGCCTTTAACCATCGCCGCGTGCCGCTTGGTATGCCGAAGGATATTTGGATCACCGATACGTCCTTGCGCGACGGTCAGCAATCGGTTGAACCGTACAGCGTGGAGCAGATAGTCCAGCTTTACAAATATATGTCCCGCTTGGGTGGCCCGTACGGTATCATTCGTCAAACCGAATTCTTTGTTTACAGTAAAAAGGATCGGGAAGCGCTTGAAAAGTGCCAAAGCCTCGGATTAAAATTCCCCGAAATCACCACATGGATCCGTGCCAGCCGTGATGACTTTAAGCTAGTGCGTGACCTCGGCGTTCGTGAAACCGGTATTTTGGTTTCCTGCAGCGATTATCATATCTTCAAGAAATTAAAACTGACCCGTAAGCAGGCTATGGAGCGCTATCTTGCAACGGTAGCCGATGCTTTTGAGGCGGGCGTTATGCCTCGTTGCCATTTGGAAGATATTACCCGTGCGGATTTCTACGGCTTTGTTGTTCCGTTTGTTAACGAACTGATGAAGATGTCTAAAGAAGCCGGCATTCCGGTGCGTATCCGTGCCTGTGATACAATGGGTTACGGCGTGCCTTATACTGAGGTTGCCTTGCCGCGTAGCGTGCCGGGTATCATTTACGGCTTACAGCATTATTCCGACGTACCGAGTGAAATGCTTGAATGGCACGGCCACAACGATTTTTATAAGGCTGTTTGCAATGCTTCAACGGCTTGGCTGTACGGTGCTTCGGCCGTCAACTGTTCGTTGCTTGGTATCGGGGAACGCACCGGTAACGTCCCGCTGGAAGCCATGGTTATGGAATACGCTTCTTTGCGTGGCTCTTTCGACGGTATGGATCCGACGGTCATCACCGAAATTGCCGAATATTTCCGTAAGGAGATCGGTTACAAAATCCCGCCGATGACGCCGTTTGTCGGGCGTAATTTCAACGTAACCCGTGCCGGTATTCACGCCGACGGTCTTTTAAAGGACGAAGAAATTTACAATATTTTCAATACCGATAAAATTCTGAATCGACCCGTTTCGGTTATGCTCGGAAAATCCTCTGGACTGGCCGGAATCGCTTACTGGATCAATCAGAATTACGGTCTTTCCGGCGATGAAGTCGTCGATAAAAAGAGCGATATTGTTGTCAAGATGAAAGAATGGATTGACCGTGAGTATGAGGATGGTCGTCAAACAACACTTTCTACCGGCGAATTGGAAGAAAAAATCGAAATCTTTTCCAACGGCGAATTGAGGAGGTTGTAATTTAATGATCGAACATAAGACAATATCTTTGGCTGATCAGGTTTTTGATCATTTGGAACAGGATATTTTAAGTGGCGTTTATCAGCGTGGGGAAGCGCTGACCGAAACTAAACTGAGCGCGGAACTCGGTGTCAGCCGCACCCCGATTCGTGAAGCCCTACGCCGTTTGGAGCAGGAGGGCATCATCGAGGAAACCGCTAAAGGTTGTATCGTTGTCGGTATCAGCGAACAGGATCTTACCGATCTTTTCCTGATTCGCTCCAAGCTTGAAGGTCTATCTGCCTCCACTGCTGCCGCCAACGTCTCCATTGTTCCACAAGCATAAATATTTCCGTACACGTTATCCACAAAGATAGCCACACGATCCGCAATTACCATCTTCATGAATAAACCCCACACCATTAAGGCAAAGCCGGAAGTAATTTTCTCCCAGGAAATCTCATACAGACGCTTTTCTCCCGTTGACTTTTTTCCCATCTCATCGATTTGGCAAATCAGATTTTTGCTTCGCTCAATGGGGCCGGCCACAAGCTGGGGGAAAAAGCTCACAAAAAGAGCATACTTCAGAATATTTTTTTCGGATTTGATTTCTCCCTTGTACACGTCTATGGTGTAGCTGACTGCCTGAAAGGTATAAAAGGATATACCAACGGGAAGCAAAAGATTCACTCCCGGCATA
>JAKSQF010000054.1 GCA_024404235.1 Clostridia bacterium
GTGGTTGTAACAGATTGACGAGTGCGGCGAGTCCTTCTGGGACGCTGGAGCCGTTTTATGGTACGCCTGAGTATGAAAGTGAAATGCACAAGCGACCAAAGAGGCGGTTGCTGGTGATTGTTATCGTCAGTATCATTGTTCTTGTGGTGGCTTTGTTGGTGTTGAAAAAGGCTATTAACGATGAAAAGCCGAGCTATTACCGATGAAAAAATGGGGGTGAAGTAATGGAGGTAGCCTTATGATGCTCTGTTGTCCAAATTGTGGTAATTCGGTTCCTGATAATTATTGTGATCACAATGATTGTTGCCCGAATTGTAAATTCAATCTTTGGAAGTATCTGTATGTTTGGAAGACGGATGAGGAAAGATCGAGTGCTGTTGCCCGATATCGGGAGAAACTGAACAAGAAAAAAGAGTCAGAGACGTCCTCTGGGACTGTAAAATCTCTGATGGCGAACAAGGCTAAATTTATGCCCAGAAAGGTTGCGTTTAAGAAAAGTTCGCTCCCAGAAAACGTACAAAAGGCTATGCGGATCGCGTCACAGGTCGGGATAGCCAAAGAAGCAGCGAAGGCGAGGCAGGTTGTTATGGATAAAGAACAGGATAAGAATGATGAACTGCGCAAGCAGGACGAGAGACTTTGGGTAGAGAATTCTTCCAACCCGAGAAATGAGTCAAGCGGGCTTACAATCCATCTTAGATGGGAAACAGTTGAAATGTTGTTCGCATGTTTGGGGGGGCTTGTCATATTGATTACGCAATTTGTTGCGAGGCCAGCGGATACAATAAATGTTGAGAATAAGAATGTAAATACGGATTCTCTCTTGTCTACGTTATCTGAATTGCATTTAGATTTTGGTTTGAACTGTTGGCTGGGGTCACACTATTGTTTTCATCCAACCTTTGTGGTGTTTTGGGAATGGGTTGGATTGCTCGCAATAGTCTGGTACATTGGCAGGAGAATATATGCGCATGTTTGCGCATTTGGATGGCGTGTCCACAATGTTGTAAGATGTAGGATTTTGGCGGTTTGTTTTCTCTTAATTGCAAGCGTGTGTTCTATTTCTGTCGCTGTTGGGCCTGGAGATGTTAAGATTGAGTATCCGCATGGAGAGCTTACCTATGTTGTTCAGAGTCCGCTGTATTGGTATACCCCACCATGTATTACGAATAAATATGGTGAACTTGAACGTGATAAATATCTTGTAAGAAAAGAATTGGCAGAGTTGTCTTGGTTTGGCCAAGCAGTCTTAAATCTGGGCATAGATATTGGAGTGTTAGGATTGATTCTGCTGACGTTGAGGAGGCGTAACAATCCAATGTGTTAACAATGGATATGGAGGCTCTACGGAAATCCATCATCGGCAAATTGCCGTGAAGTAATACTTCATTGTCACTTCACGAATAGAATCTTGAAGTGTATGGGAGCGGGCTGATGGCTGCAAGCGAAGTTGAATTGGCAAGGCTGGCCATGAGATTGGGTGAGCTGGCGGCGATTCGGAGCGAGGAATATGCCGCGGTGTATCCGGAGGAGATTGCGCGGCGGCGGCTCTTCTTTCGGCGGTTGCTGGAAGAATGCCGCCGCCCGAGAGGGGTTACGGTAAGTCCTGCCGAAGCTCTCATTTTTTTGCTATAATTAGGACGCATGAAGAACGAGTTGACGTCAATTCCTGCTACGAGCGAGGCTGGGGCGGCGTACCTTTCACATCGTGGAGGGTTCTCTTGCTTTAGCTTCGGTGGAGATGTCAGTCGTTTTGCGATGCCCCAATGTCTTCGTCGCTACATTCAAGTGAAGAAATGTGAGGATGGCTATATTGAGGTGGATGCTGATTACGGACACGGCGCTGAAGAAGACTATATTGACCTCTTGCCAATCCTCAAGAACTTGTATTACGATGCGGATGAGTTCCTGAAGCCGATTCGGAAAGTCGAGGTGAGATATCGGCCAACCAGTGAGGAAATATAACATGAACACGTTGCTGCTGCTCGCCGTCGTCGGACGGCTCGGAATCGGGATGGAATGCCTTGATCGGGACCTCTGGAATCCCGAGCCGGCCTATTCGCACCTTTCGGAACTCGGCGTCAAGCGCGCCCGCCTTCAGAGCGGATGGGCCCGCACCGAGAAGGAGAAGGGGCGGTATGATTTCGCCTGGCTCGACAAGATCGTCGACGAACTCGTCCGCCGAGGCGTCGAACCGTGGCTCTCGCTCTCCTACGGCAACCCGATCTACGCGGCGGCCTGCGACGGCGAACAGGATTACACCGGACAGAAGATGAATCCGCTCCATTCGCCCAAGGCGTTGGAGGCCTGGAAGGCGTACGTGCAGACGATCGTCGCGCGTTACCGCGACAAGGTGAGCATCTGGGAGGTCTGGAACGAACCAGATTGCGGACACTTCTTTAAGCCGCTCAAGGGCAAGACCTGGGTCGACGAATATCTCGAGCTGCTGAAGGTCACGTCCGAAACCGTGAAGTCGGTTCTGCCAGAGGCGAAGGTCGTGGCGCAGACCGCCGCGGGACACGACGGACGCGAACGCCGCGTCTTCGAGCTCTTCGAACGCGGCGCTGGCACATACGCCGACATCTACACCCCCCAAAGTCCGCCCGATGCTTTGAATGCAACCTACCTCGGCACATGGTTAGGTCTTGAGCTCGGTAGAGCTAAGTCGACGGTGGCCTCTTACGGTACCTATTGTACCTTCGCCGTGGTAGTAACACACGGGGAGGACGTCAGCCGCGAAAATTGGAAAGAAGCCGGCTTGTTTGCCTATAAAGACAGTAACCTCAGTCCGTTGGGTTCGGTGGAAATCAATCGCCTAAAGCCGATCCCCGCCTCGCTTTTCAAGGATATTTCCTATGACGGTGTTTCGACACAGCGTTCGGATATTGACGCCAAAAAAGCCGTTTGCTTTAAGTACGTTATCGGTACGGACAGCATTCAACTTTATATGAAGCGCGCCGACGAAGCAAACTATACGCTGTATGCCGAAATCAATAACGTTGATACCTCCGGCTATTTTGCGCTGTGCTGTACCGGTTATTCTTTCTGGAGCATTGATGATTTCGAGGTCAAAAATACCACGAAGATCTACAACGAAGCCCCGCCGGTCGAACAGGAGGAAATCGTCCTGCCGTCGCTTGAAAGCCGCGGTATCGGGGTAGAGGATACCGGCTACGAAACAGAAGTTAAGCTCAACGCCAACCGCAACTCCGCTTTTGATCTTTCAAAATGGCTTTACATCGGCATTCCGGTCGTCGTAGTGGCGGCGGGCATCACCGTTTTTGCGGTTCTTAAAAAGAAAAAATCGGCCGGCGGTAAATCGGCTAAAAGGGAGGCGGACGGAAAATGAAAAAAGCATCAGCAATCATTTTGATCGGCCTGCTTACGCTTTCCACGGCACTGTGCGGCTGCAAAAAAAATAACGGCAAGGCCAACGTGCCCACCTTCCCGAAAAGTGAGGGCGTTCGTTTCTCCGCCTACGCCGCACCGACCGATCAGGGCCGCGTGACCGAAGATTTGGACGATGCTTACAAAAAAATGTCCGAAGCGGGATTTAATAAGGTGTTCGCACTTTATGAAGGCAATTCTACGGCGCAGGGTGCCGATGTGTACGAAACCATCGCTCTGCGAAGCGAAACGGCCGAAAAAACGGCACTGACGGCGTTGGATCTTTGCCAAAAATATAATATGAAATATTGGGTGCGTGACTGGTCCTTCTATGGATTGACCACCCTTTTTCCGGGACAAATCGACACCGATGACCAAATCAAAAAGGTCGTCACAAAGATGTTTGACGGAAATAATAAGTACATCAATCATCCGGCCTACGGCGGAAACTTCTGCCACGATGAACCAAGCGCTTTGGAAATGGACAACATCGCACTGCAAATCAAGTATTATAACGAGATGATCAAGAAGAACAGTAAGGTCGGCGGGGAAGCGTATATCAACCTTTTGCCGAGCTACGCCAACAGCATCACCTCCCTCGGCTGTGACAGCTATTCCGAATACATTGATTACTATATGCAGACGATCGCTCCTTTGACGGGATATATCAGTTATGACTTCTATCCGTTCAGAAACGCCAACAGCATCAACTACGTTCGGGATCAGTATTACAACAACCTTGCTTTGGTAGCGAAAAAATGTAAGGAAAAGAACGTTGAACTGCGTACTTTTATTCAGGCTAAGGGCGACTTTACCGGAATGCGTCCGCTGACCGGTATCGCTGATTTAAGATTTGAAATCTATTCCAATTTGGCCTTCGGCTCGCGCGAGATTATTTATTACACCTATTCTTCTGCGTGTAACGAAACCAATCCGACTTCGGATGACGGCTATTCGCTGTACGACTACAAGACCGGTGCTTATACTTGGGAATACGATGCCGCTAAAATCGTGAACAACGAAATTCACGATATGGAAGATGCCTATATGGCATACGATTGGAAGGGCTGTATGTATAAGCTTGCGGATGAGATGATCGAAAATCCGCTTTTAGCCAACATTGCCGATACGATGAAAAAGACCAAGCGGATGCGCATCGTTTCCTGCACAAACGATGTTTTAGCCGGTGTTTTCACCGCCAAGGATGAAAAGTTTTCCTGCAAGGACGCATATATGTTTGTGAATGCAACCGAGCCTTCGGAGGGGAAAACCGCCGAGGTCACGGTCAAGTTTGAAGATACGTCGCATCTTCTGATGTATAGATACGGAAAACAAATTGTTGTTCCGGTGGCGGGTGACGGTACCTATACCTTCAACCTGCAAGCCGGTGAAGGCCGCTTTGTTATTCCGATTAAATGATAAAAGGAGAAAGAACTTATGAAGAAATGTATGAAGAAACTGATCTGCGCTTTCTTAAGCGCACTCATCGTCTGCGCAATGGCAGGCTGCGGCGGTGACAGCGACGCCGGAAAACGCATCGTAAAATGGGAAGTCCTTCGTGCCGGTTTCGGTACCGCTCCGTATGAAGCACTGGCCAAGGAATTTATGAAGCAGCACAAAGAAATCACGGTTAAAATCGTCTTTAACCCGACCATCAACGAAACCACCTCGGCAAAATTGGAGGCCGGCCAAAACCTTTCCGACGTGTATAGCTGTAACAATATTGCCAGCATTCGCCGTTGGGCATTAAAGGGTTGGCTTGAACCGATCGACGACGTTTATGCCTATCAGCTGGCAAGCGGCAAAACCATTAAGGACAGCCTGACCGGAAACGCTGCCGCGATCTGCAGTTATAAAAACGTGGCTTACACCATCCCCGAATATACCAGCCTGACTGGTTTTGTGTATAACAAATCCCTCTTTGATAAGTACGGCTGGAAGGTTCCCACCAATACTTTTGAACTGAATAATCTTTGCAAAAAGATTTTAAAGGATACAAACGATAAGGTCTCGCCGATCGTCTATTGCGGCGGTGCGGCTGACGGTTATCTTTATTTCGGCGCTGAAAACTGGGTTTACAGCTACGAAGGTATTGCAGGCTTGGATGAATTCTATTCCTATAAGAATTCCGACGTCTTCAATCCGGCAAACTTCAAGGGTAAATCCTATGCTTTGCAGAACCTCAAGAAATTCCTCTTTGACGAGGGCCGCTATACAATGGTCGGCAGCTCCGGTATGAACCATATCGTTGCACAGTCTAAGTTGATCAACGGCGAAGCGGCAATGATGCTTAACGGCTCTTGGTTTGAAAACGAAATGGCCGACGTTTTAAAGGAAAAGAAGGACGTTCAGCTCGGTATGTTCCCCGTACCGGAAACGGCCGATTCCACCGGCAAGGTCCTGCATTCGGCAAAGTATTCGACCGAAGGCAACAAGCAGGTCATTCAGGCCGACTACGGCTCCTACTACTTCATTCCCACCAAGGCACAGCATAAGGAAGATGCAAAGCTGTTCTTGGAATTTTTAAGCGAGCAAAGCTCCTGCGAAACCTATACCAAGCTGACCAATGCCATTCGTCCGTTCGATTACGAACTGGATTCTTCCTCCGAAGTTTATGCGGATATGACCGCCTTCGGCAAGAGCATTCTTGATATGGCCAAGAATAACTACCTTTACACCGCAAATCCGACCAGTGAAATTGCCACTAAAGGCGTTGTCGGCTTCTGGGCCAACGGCGGAACACCGTATGTAAAGGTGCGTGACGGCGGTAATATTTCCACCCTTTTGAGTGAGGAATACGAGTACGCCAAGAGCAACTGGAATAAATTTTTGAACCAGGTAAAATAAAACAGTTTTGATAAAGAGGCATTCATTTTATGAGCAAATTTAAAATAATACTTCTTATTCCTACTGCCATTTTAGCCGTTTTGTTAAGCGGTTGTAAAAAAGGTAAGGCAAACGATACAAAGGAAACGCTTGAAACGGGTTGGGTCGTCACCCAAGCCGCTACCTGTACCAAGGACGGCGTTGAAACCAAGACCGATGCTTCGGGAAAGACGGAAACCAAGGTCATCCACGCAACGGGACATACCGTTGTCGAGGATGAGGCCATTCCCGCCACCTGTACCGAGGACGGCTTGACCGAGGGCAGTCACTGTGAAATCTGCGGCGAGGTTTTGGAAGAGCAGCAGGTTATTTCCGCGCACCATACGGCAGTGACCAAGCGCGGCGTAGCGCCTACCTGTACCCGTGCCGGACGCAGTACCAGTCAGTACTGTAAAATCTGCGGGGCAGAGGTGGTGGAAGAGGTTAAAATCCGACCGCTTGATCATCACTTTGCCAACGGATACTGTACCCGTTGCCATGTGCAAAAGCCGGATTGTATCGAGTTGGATTTTGCCGCCTTCAGCGAGGGCAGTCCGACGACCTTCATCACCAAAAAAGCATATCCGGGCGGTAGTACCGTCACCTTCAGCGCCTTTGTGCCGGACGGTATTCCCGAAAGCACTTGGTGGGGCATTGCTTGGACGACCAACCGCCACACCGCCAATATTTACGATTGCGCTTCGACCCAACATGCCAAGCCGCTGATGAATGTTTCGGTCAAGGGAAAATGGGCAACCTATTCCGTCACCCTGCCGAATACGAATCAGTCGTATTATCTCTACCTCGGCGGACCGGCAGGCTATGATAACTGGAACGGTAAAACGATCAAGGTCGACGATTTCGTTATCAAAAACGCATCGGGCAAGGTGCTTGCCAATGAAGGCTTTGATAACGGCTATGAAAACAGCATTTTTGCCGTTACGCAACCTTCAGCGGCAATCGCCGTTTCCGATTCTGTTTCCTGTCAGGGCGGTCACAAAGTCGTTACAGTAAAAGGCAGTGCCGCCACCTGTACCGAAGACGGCTTGACAAACGGAAGATATTGCGAAAAGTGCGGTAAGGTCATTACTACGCAAACGGTCATCCCCTCAAAGGGCGGCCACGTTTATAACGATAACTTCATTTGTAAAAACTGCGGCAAGACCTATGAAAACATTGCCGCAAAAATTCAAATCAATCAGTTAAATGAATCGGGTCTGTCCGATTTCATCACCAAAAAGGCCTATCCGGGCGGAAGTACCGTCAAGGTACGCGTTAAGGCACCGGCCGGCACGCAATGGTGGGGCTTTGCCTGGACGACCGATCCGTCCGATACCAACATCTACAATGCGGCCGACGGATCCGGTAAAATGGGTAAAGCAATCACCAATTCCACCGGTGATTGGCAGACGGTCACGTTCACCTTGCCGAATGACAAAAACAATTACTATGTCTATGTCGGCGGCCCGCGTGAACTGGAATCGGTGCTGGTCGACGATTTCACGGTCACCAAAGACGGTAAAACTTTGGAAACCTGCGATTTCGACAAGGGCGTTACAAACAGCGCCTTTAATGTAACGACCGAATCCCGCAACGAAAAGAACGGCGTGGTGGAAAACTACGTTTGGGAACACGGTCATACCATTGTTGTCGATCCGGCAGTTGCCGCCACCTGCACGACGGCCGGCAAAACCGAGGGAAAGAGCTGCTCGGTTTGCGGCAAGGTCATTGCCAAGGCAGAAACCGTTCCCGCTTTGCGCCCCGATAAAGGACACGAGTACGTTGACGGTGAATGCATCCACTGTCACGCAAAATATCAAAACCGTGCCGTCGGCATTTATACCAAGAATATCACCGAAGAAAAAGACGTCAACTTTATTACGAAGAAAAAGTATCCGGGCGGCACGACCGTCACGTTTGACGCCTTCGTTCCGAAGGGAACGTCGTGGTGGGGTCTTGCTTGGACGACCGATCCCGCAAAGGCCAGCGTTTACGAACCCGCCTACGGCAATGTCGGTAAGCAGTTGAATGATGCGGCCAATAACGGAAAATGGGCGACCTATTCCGTCACCCTGCCGGACGACGGTAAAGAGTATTACGTCTATTTCGGTACCTCGGTCGGTGAGGTGGGCGATAAACCCTTCCTGCTCGATAACTTCAAGTTCACAAAGGGATCGTCCACGCTGGATACCTGCGCTTTCGATGACGGTATTACCACCAAGGACGTGATCGATATCTTCAATATCACCGAAACGGGCATCAACGGTAATACAGCAGTCACTTCAGAACTGCACGACTACTACAGCCCATGCAAAAACGGTCATACGCCGGTTGAAATCCCCGCAGTTACGGCAACCTGCACACAAGACGGTAAAACGGCAGGCAGTAAATGCTCTGTTTGCGGCGAGATCTTTACAGAACCGCAAACCGTTCCGGCAACGGGTCACCGTTATAACGAGCAGGGCATCTGTGAAGTTTGCGGTGCCAAGCAGGCCGATAAGGCGGCGGCAATTTACATTGATCAGTTGACCGAATCGGGTCGTATGAACTTCATTACCAAGCGTGCTTACCATGGCGGTAGCACGGTAACCTTTAAGGCTTTGGTTCCGTTGGGTGTTGAAAGCAGCTGGTGGGTCGTCGGCTTTACGACCGATCCGAACAGTGGCAGCCTCTACAAGTGGACCGAGGGTGCGGTTTACGGCAAACCGATGACCTCTAAATTCGGGGAATGGGCACAGTACACCGTCACCTTGCCGGATACCAACAACGATTATTATATTTATTTCGTCGGTGCCAAGGGTGAATGGAAGGGCAAAGCGTTGTTGATCGACGATTTCACGGTCACCGAAAACAGCACGACCGAAACCGACAACTTCAACGATGCACTTTCCGCCGGTCTGTTTGACGTGGTTGCAATCAACCCGCAGAATAACCAAACTGCCGCAGAACTGCAGGAACTTACGGTAGAAAATATGGTTGCCGCCCTGCGCATTGACAGCCTAAGCGAAGCGGCACCGATGAGCTTTATCACCAAGGACGCCTACGACGGCGGCAGCGTGGTCAGCTTTAAGGCATTTGTTCCCTCGGGCGCTACGTGGTGGGCGGTCTGTTATACGACCGATCCGGCTGATACCGATTTGTATAAATGGAGCGGTCATTCGGAATACGGTCAGTATATGGTACCCGTAACCCAGTATAACGTGTGGGCCAATTACGAGGTAGCACTGCCACCCGACGATAAAAAATACTACGTTTATATCGTCGGTGCCAAGGGCGAATGGGGCGGAAAATCTTTGCTGATCGATGATTTCTCGATCACGACGAACGGCGTTACCGTCAGCGATGATTTTAACGCCGGCACTTCGGCAAACCTCTTTAATACAAACGGCGCAGTGATCTCACAAAAAAAGTGATTTATTGAAAAGATTAAAAAGGGTGGAATGTATGAACAAAAATAATTTTCTGAAATCCATCGCAGTTTTGATGGCGGTTTTGCTTCTTGTAACGCCTATGACATTCGGCTCCGTTTCGGCGGCAAATGCCCAAAACGCCAAGGTGGTATCGCTTGATTTTTCCAAGCAGGGTGAAAGGTCTGCCTTAGTAACCAAGCAAGCATTCCCGGGCGGCTGTACCTTCTCGTTCGATGCTTTTGTGCCGTCAGGTGCATCCTGGTGGGGCGTTGCGTGGACGACCGACCCGACTTCTACCAGCATTTATAATCTGTTTAGTACCGGTACCGGCAGTATTTCCGCAGGTAATGATACGTGGTCGACCTATTCTTATACGTTGCCGAACGACGGCAATTCGTACTATCTGTACTTTGCGGCCGAATGCAGCGTATCTGCTTGGACCGGCAAGTCCGTTTTGGTCGACAATTTCACGGTAACCAATGGCGGTACGGAAATTGCGTATGACGGTTTTAACGCGATTTTGAACGTTGGTCTTTTCACGGCCGATCCTACGGTCGTATCGTTGATTGATTACGATTATAGTTATCTTTCCGTTACGGTCTCGAATATGGGTGAAAATGCTGCCAATTCCTTTATTACAAAGGAAGCATATCCGGCACAAAGCACTATCACCTTTGATGCATTCGTACCGAATTGCGGAACGAACGACCAGTGGTGGGGTGTTCGCAGTACGACCGATCCCGACAATGCCAGCATTTACAACTGCTGGACCAACCCCGCAACCTGCGTAGCTCATGCAGGGGAGTGGTATAACTATTCCTTTAACATCGGCGGCGACGTCGGTCAACAGCGTTACA
>JAKSQF010000055.1 GCA_024404235.1 Clostridia bacterium
GAAGGTGCATAATGCTTGTATTTCATTCCGGGCGAAGCCACCTTTGTACCGGCTTCCGGTTGAGCCAACACAGCGGAATCAATACACATATCGGGAATCCACTCATATAACTGTTCCGGTGTTACGGCACCCGGCCGCAACAAACGCGGCGGATCGGTTGCCAGCGTGACCACGGTGGACTCCACCCCGACCGTGCAGGCATCCGCCATTAAAATCGCATCAATTTTGCCGTCCAAATCAGCCAAAACGTGTTCGGCCGTTGTCGGACTTGGTTTGCCGGAGGTGTTCGCCGATGGCGCCGCTAATGGGCCTGCCGCACGGATTAAATCCCGTGCAATCGGGTCAGACGGCATACGAATGGCCACCGTATCCAATCCTGCGCAAACGCGATCGGCCACATATTCGCCACGCGGTAATATCATTGTAAAAGGGCCCGGCCAAAATTTCTCGGCGCCCTCCACAGCTTTCGGCGGCACCGATGCTGCTACCGTCCCCAGCATCTCCAAATCCGAAATATGGACAATCAGCGGGTTATCCTGCGGACGCCCCTTTGCGGCAAAAACCTTTTCGATCGCCGCATTTTGATCGGCCGCCGCCGCAAGACCGTAAACCGTTTCGGTAGGCATGGCAACGATTCCGCCGCTACGCAATATTTCTGCCGCTCGGGCAATGCTTTTTTCATAATCGGCCGGTAAAATACTCAACCGCTCGGTTTTCATTTCTTTTCCCTTCTTTAACGGTTTTCCTGCGCCTTTAACGCTTCGGTTCGGTCATAGGCGATCAGCGCATCGATCACTTCATTCAAATCGCCGTTGACAACAGAATCCAGCTTATACAACGTCAAACCGATACGGTGATCGGTCAAACGCCCCTGCGGATAATTATAGGTGCGAATGCGCTCGCTTCTGTCGCCCGTGCCAACCTGCGCCCGACGGTCACTTGCGATAGCGCTGTCGTGTTCGGCCTTTGCAATATCAAAAAGCCGTGCCCTTAAAACACGCAAAGCTTTATCCTTATTCTTATACTGACTACGCTCGTCCTGACATTCGACCACCAGTCCGGACGGCAGGTGCGTTACACGAATGGCAGAGGAGGTCTTATTGATGTGCTGACCGCCGGCACCCGATGAACGGAAGGTGTCAATTTTCAAATCAGCCGGATTGATCTGCACGTCCACCTCGTCGGCTTCGGGCATAACAGCCACCGTAGCCGTAGAGGTATGAATCCGTCCCTGCGTTTCGGTATCGGGCACACGCTGAACACGATGCACGCCGCTTTCATATTTCAGGCGGGAATATGCACCGTTTCCTTCAATTACAAAGCTGATTTCCTTGATGCCGCCCAGTTCGGTTTCGTTCAGATTATTAACGTCGATCTGCCAACGGTTGCTTTCGGCGTACATTGAATACATACGGAACAGTACTGCCGCAAACAATGCCGCTTCTTCCCCGCCGGCCCCGGCACGAATTTCCACAATAACGTTTTTGCTGTCGTTCGGGTCCTTGGGCAAAAGCAGTATCTTCAATTCTTCGGTCAAGCGTTCAATATCCGCCTTGGCGCTTTTCAGTTCCTCTTCGGCAAGTTCTTTGAAATCCTTGTCAAGCGTGCTGTCATTCAACAGTTCCAACGCTTCCTCCTCGGATTTTTGTGCCGTGCAATAGGCACGGTAGGTTTCCACAAGCGGCGAAATATCGCTGTGCTCTTTCATCAGCGCGCGAAAACGCTCGTTATCGGTCACAACCTCGGGGCGGGTCAATTCCAATCCGATTTGCTCATATCGGTTGACGACCGCATCCAAATTTTCAAACATTTACGGCAGGTCCTCCCGAATAATTTTCTTCACGTTTTTTTCAGCCTTTACGCGAGGCAGCATTACCTCGTGCCCGCAACCGTCACATTTCATTTTAAAATCAATGCCGACACGCAGAACGGAAAAAACGGAAGATCCGCACGGATGTGCCTTTTTCATTTGCAACTTATCCCCCACTTGGATATCCATTGTTTTCCCTCCCGACATTATATTTATATTATTATACAACAGTTTCCGAATAAAAGCAATGCTTATTCCGTTTTACGACTTTTCTTCGGTCGAGCGGCCGTTAAACGGTAACTGTCACCGATCAGGCGGATAATTTCTTCATCCGGCATTGTACCGTCCAGTATAATGCTGATCCAATGGGTTTTATTCATATGATATGCCGGAATGACCGACGGAAAGACCTGTCGCCAAAGCTCTGCAGCCTGCGGCTCGGCCTTGACGTTGATCATCATTTTTTCGGCGTGTTCAAAAATCAACGCAAATGTCTTTTGGTTTTCACGGTGACGCATTACCGTCCAGTTTTCATCGTGAAAGGGATAATCTTCATAAACAAACGGCAAATCCATACAAGCCGCAATTGCTTCTTTTCTGGTTTTCATAAAATCATCCTCCCTACCGCAAATATTATACGACTGTGTTGCAAAAAAATCAACGCCCAAAGGGATTCTGCCATTGCATTTTTCCTTGTCAACCTCCTTGTTTTATAGTATAATAAAAACGACAAAAATGAAAGGGGCGTAAAGATTTGGCCAACTTTACGAAAAAAGCCATTAAGGAAACATTCCTTGCACTTTTGCGGGAAAGACCGCTGTCCGAAATCACGGTAAAAGACCTTGTTGCTGCCTGCGGCATCAACCGCAATTCTTTTTACTATCATTATCAGGATCTGCCCACCTTGATTGAAGAAATCGTCAAAGAGCAGGCCGAAATCATTATTCAGCAATACCCTTCCGTTTCTACGATCGTGGAATGCTTTGATGCGCTGACCGAGTTCGCTACCCACCGCAAAAAGGAAATTATGCATATTTTCCGCTCAATCAACCGTGAAGTGTTTGAAATTCATCTAATGGCGGTCAGCGGCTATTTCGTTCAAAATTATGTCAATACCGTATTGGCCGACAATGAAATAAAAGAGTCGGACAGGCAGACGATCATTACCTATTATAAATGCGTCTGCTTCGGCCTTATATTAGATTGGCTGAACAACGGTATGACCGATGAATATGCACACGAAATTCGACAGATTTTCCTGCTGAAAAAGGATTGGGCAAAAGATTTTGCCGATTTATTGCAAGGGCAGGTATGATCCGCATTTGAAGCACGGCTTGGCCGTGCTTTTTTTATACACTTTTGATCGCGTGTCTAAATTTCAGACACTTGTATGCTTTTAACCGTGTTCAGGTGCCGCACGGCGCGGTAATATGGTGATAACAAAACCGTATTGCAAGGAGGATTCGTATGCATTTTGCGAAAGCGGTGGTTCGACACCGCATTTTAATCTTAGTGCTTGTTGCCGTTTTGATGATACCGTCGGTACTCGGCATTATCGGCACAAGGGTCAACTATGATATGCTGACCTATCTACCGTCCGATATGGAAACGGTCATCGGGCAAAACGAATTGATGGAGGATTTCAACAAGGGGGCTTTCACCTTTTTGATCTTTGAGGATCTGCCCAACAAGGATGTGGCCGCCTTAAAGGAAAAGGTCGAGGCAGTCAAGTACGTCGATACTGTTTTATGGTATGACTCCATTGCCGATTTATCTGTTCCGATGGAGCTGTTACCGAATTCGATACTGAATGAATTTAAAACCGATCATTCCACAATGATGGCCGTATTCTTCGATACCGGTACCTCCGACGACCGCACGATGGAAGCCGTCAAGGAAATCCGTTCGGTTTGCGGAAAGCAATGCTTTGTTTCCGGTATGACCGCGCTGGTCGTGGATTTGAAGGATTTGTGCGAAAAAGAGGAGCCCATCTACGTCGGACTTGCCGTTGCTTTGGCCTGCCTTGCGATGATCATTCTGTTAGACGGGTGGTTGATTCCGTTCGTATTTTTGGCATCAATCGGTGCTATGATACTGCTGAATCTCGGCACCAACTATTTCTTCGGTGAGATTTCATACATCACCAAAGCACTTTCAGCCGTGTTACAGCTTGCCGTTACCATGGACTATTCCATCTTCCTTTGGCACAGCTATAACGAACAGCGAAAGAATTGCGGTGACCATCACGAGGCAATGGCTGTTGCCATTAAAGAAACACTGATGAGCGTTGTCGGCAGTTCCATTACAACGATTGCCGGCTTTGCGGCACTGTGCTTTATGAGTTTCACGCTTGGGCGGGATCTCGGCATTGTAATGGCAAAGGGTGTACTGTTGGGCGTAATCGGTTGTGTTACGGTATTACCGGCACTGATTCTTGTGTTGGATAAACCGTTACAGAAAACAAAGCACCCCTCCGTTATTCCGAATATGCAGGGATTCGCCAAAAGACTTACAAAGATTTTTCCCGTGTTTCTGATTATCTTCGCCATTTTGATCCTTCCCGCATATTACGGATACAACAAGGCCAACGATGAAGTTTATTACGATATGGGGCAATGTCTGCCGGAGGATATGAACTACGTCATTTCCAATTCCAAGCTGCGTGAGGATTTCAGCATTGGCTCGACCCACATGATCCTTACCGATAGTCATCTTTCATCCAAATCGGTCAAGCAAATGACCAAGGAAATGGAATCGGTCGACGGTATAAAATACGTTTTGGGATTAGATTCGGTCATCGGCTCCCGCGTGCCGGAAGAAATTCTGCCGAACAGCATTAAATCCATTACGCAAAGTGACCGTTGGAAGCTGTTGCTTATTAACTCGGAATACAAGTCTGCAAGCGACGAGGTCAACAGTCAAATTGATCAGCTGAACGCCATTTTGAAAAAATACGACAAGCACGGAATGGTTATCGGTGAAGCCCCGTGTATGAAGGATATGATCACAACGACCGACCACGATTTTGCCGTAGTCACCGCCGTATCGGTTATCGCCATTTTTGTAATTATCCTACTGGTTGAAAAGAGCATTTCCCTGCCGTTTATATTGATCGCCGTAATTGAACTCGGCATTTTCATCAACTTGGGGTTGCCGCATTACCTCGGTCAAAGTATGGCGTTTATTACCCCGATCTGCATCAGCACCATTCAGCTGGGCGCCACGGTCGACTATGCCATTCTGATGACGACTCGCTACAAATCCGAACGTATTGGCGGGCAAAGTAAAGAAGCGGCCGTACGGACAGCGCTTTACACTTCGATTCCGTCGGTGCTCGTTTCGGGAATGGGACTGTTTGCGGCGACCTTCGGTGTAGCCCTTTATTCCGATATTGAAATCATCAGCTCCATGTGTATGCTGATGGCAAGAGGTGCTATCATCAGTATGCTGCTGGTCATCTTCATTCTGCCGGCAATGTTTATGCTGTTGGATCGTGTGATTTGTAAAACGACCCTTGGTATGACCCAAATTCACAAATAAGCGGAGGAATTTTGAAATGAATAATTTTACGAAAAAAATCATTGCATTTACCCTATGCGGTGCTTTGACGCTGGGTTGTGTCATTACCGGACTCGCCCTGACCGAAAAGCAAAAAAGTAAGCCGGAAGAAGTCATTGCTTCTGCCAAGCATACCGATAACGCCACCGCCGTTTCAAAGGATGAAACCGTTTACGTTCTTGCCAATGCAGACGGATCGGTCAAAAAAATCATCGTCAGCGATTGGATCAAGAACTCCCTGCAATCCGATACCGTCAATGACGTTACCGAACTGACCGATATCGAAAACGTTAAGGGCAACGAATCGTATACGATGAACGGAAACGCCGCCGTATGGGATACCGAAGGTAACGACATATATTATCGGGGCAACATTGAAAAAGAGTTGCCGGTCGGTTTGACGGTTACCTACAAATTGGACGGCAAGACGGTATCTGCCGAAGAAATTGCCGGAAAAAGCGGTAAGGCAGTTATTCGGTTTGACTATGACAACCGCCAATATGAAACGGTAGAAATCGACGGAAAGCCGACCAAAATCAACGTGCCGTTTGTTATGCTGACCGGAACGCTTTTAAGCAGCGATCAATTCCGCAACATCACCGTCACCAACGGCAAGATGATCAATGACGGCGACCGCACTGCCGTCATCGGATTTGCTCTGCCCGGTTTACAGGAAAACTTGGGAATATCCAAAGAAAAAATCAATATTCCGAGTTATGTTGAAATTTCGGCTGATGTAACCGATTTCGGCCTCGGCACAACGGTGACGATTGCCACCAACGGCATATTCAATCAGTTTGACACCTCAAAATTAGATACATTGGACGGCATTCAGGATTCCGTTCAACAGTTATCGGACGGTATGAAACAGTTGCTCGACGGTTCCTCTGCCCTTTACGGCGGACTTTGCACACTGCTTGACAAATCCCAAGTATTGGTTGGCGGAATTAACCAGTTGGCCGACGGTGCCAAAGCCTTGAAAGACGGCGCTGTTGCCCTTGATAACGGAGCCGCAGAGCTAAAAGCCGGTGCGAATGAACTTTCAACCGGATTAAACACATTAAAAGGCAACAATGCCGCATTGAACGGCGGCGCAAAGCAGGTATTTGAAAGCCTGCTTTCGACGGCTGAAACACAGATCAAAGCAGGCGGCATTGATTTGCCGCACTTAACGATTGAAAACTTTGGCGATGTGCTGAACGGAGTGATTGAGTCCTTGGATGAAACCGCTGTTTATCAGCAGGCTTTAGCGCAGGTTACCGCCGCCGTAGAAAGCAACCGACCGATGATCGTCACAAAAGTAACAGCTGCCGTCCGTGAGCAGGTTGAAGCGCAGGTCATCCAATCGGCAACGGGAATCAGCAAGAAAGATTATGAAGCCGCCGTTTCAGCCGGACAGATCCCCTCCCAAACTCAAAATGCCATCAATGCCGCTATCGACGAACAAATGCAAACCGACGAAATCAAGAGTGCCATTGAACAAAACGTTGAGTTACAGGTAAAGCAGGCAATATCGGATAATTTGGCTTCTACCGAGGTTCAGGCAAAGCTGACCGCCGCTTCCGAAGGCGCAAAATCCATTATAGCCGCCAAAGCCTCCCTTGACAGCTATAACACTTTTTATCTCGGATTACTCACCTACACCGACGGTGTTGCCTCTGCCGCTGACGGTGCCGCCACTTTAGCAACAGGTGCCGGCGATTTAAAAGACGGTACCGCACAGTTAAAAACCGGTGCCGCCGAGATTTACAAAGGTATTTTGCAGTTAAAAAACGGCACGCCTGCTCTTGTTGACGGCGTTTCTACGCTGAAAAACGGTGCTATGCAGTTATCGGACGGATTGAAGCAATTTAACGGGCAAGGCGTTCAGAAAATCATCGATTTGGTTTCCGGTGATTTTAAAAATGTTGTTACCCGTTTCAAAGCAACGGTCGACGTTTCTAAAAATTATCGCAATTTCGCCGGCATCGACGATAATATGACCGGTCAGGTCAAGTTCATCTACCGTACCGACGAAATTAACTGATCATCACGCAAAACGGCATCTGCCCTTTCGGGCGGATGCCGTTCTTGATTGCTTAAAAAGGATTGTCATTTGCCCTTACACGCGTTTTTATTTTGCGTAATAACTTTCTACCGTGTAATCAAAGAAAGCGGAAACAGACGAAGATTTGCGAATGATATTCTGATCATCCGAAAGGATTGCCGCCTCGTAATCGCCGTATTTTGCAATTTTGACGGTATGGGTTTTATCCCCCACGGTGATGGAAAGTACCACGTCGGGGTCATCCAAGCCAAATTCCTTGATTGAAGCATCGGTTGCTTCCAACGCCAAGAGGCCGTCGACCGACACACCCGAAAGCAGAGCTTCGGCCACCTCGTCGGCCTTATCCGAATCGACAAAGCGTTCTTCGGGCGAGGTCATTTTATAAGGATAGGCCGCATCGGCTTCGCCGGTTTCGACAATAACGATCGGCTGTGGGAAGTTCTTGCCGGATACCGTCATTTTCAGGTTTTTAAAGGAGCTGCCGTCGGCATCCAAGTAGGGTGTCAAATCATACATTCCCTGAATACCGGGGACGTCGTCGGCCTTGAGTACATCCACAAGCTTAAAGAACAGCGCTTCAGTATCCTCGGCCACGGCTTTATAAATCTTACCGTCGGCCGAATAAGAAACGTAGCAAGACGTAAAAGCCTCTGCCCCGATTTTTAAGGTGAAATCGCCGCCGACGGGATCGGTCACGGTGACGGTACAACGTGGCTTATCAAGGCCGTACTGTTCATCCGGCTCAACCGTTTCGGTGTACTGAATATTTGTAAGAGCCGAAACGATTTCGGCAATTTTATCGTTATCCGCCTGTTCCGAATACTTGCCCGACATCGACCATACGATCACCTCTTGTGTTGAGGTTTCACCGGTGGTATCATCGGTCACTTCTTCGGTTTGTTTTAGACCGACAAAGTCAAAGGTGCCGTTTTCGTTTTGAACCGTAACCTTTGTAAAATCATCGGCCGAGCGGGTCATCATATTCTGCGGCTCGCTGAATTTCGGTGTTTCGGTTTTGCGGGGCTTTACAAGTGCTTCCACGGCACAGCTGCCGCCAACCAATACCGCCGCAAGCAGGCAGGAAACGACCGAGATCAAAATGCGCTTTTTTCCGCCGTTGGTCGCCTTTTTGCGGACAAGCTCGGTCGGATCACCGAAAACGCTACCGAATTCATCGTCGAAATCATCATGTTCGGGAACGACAAGCTTTTTCGGCTCGTGCTCCGGAATCACGTTTTCTTCATTCTCAAAAAAATCACTCATCTTGACTTTCTTCTCCAAATATAAACTGCCACACCTGCGGCCACGGTCAAAATCGGACTAATCCAGATAAAGATCTCCTTGACGCGGGCGGTTTCTGTATCGTTCGGCACAAAGTTTTCGGTCGTTGTACTCTTAAAACCGAAGTCAATGCCCTGCGTTTCCTCTTCATTCACCAATTTACCGAAGTAATCCAGCACCAAATCACGGTTATTACACTGCAGACCGTACATGGTGAACATATCAGGATAGGCAAAGTCAATACTGGAAAAGACGGTCAGCGTGCCGACGACCGTTTCGTTGCCTGCTTCATCGGCAGTAGCCTTTTGCAGACGGAGTGCGATGGGATAGGTGCCGGTTTTATCTGCGGCTTTCTTTTCCCCGAACGGAACGACCGACATTTTTTCAGCCGACTGCACCGATTCGACCAAGGTGACGTCCTTAATGCCGTCCACTTGGACGTTCATGGCTTCGGTCAGGCTGGAAAGATAGCCGACCGAGGTATTCTTTTTGTAATCGGGCAGCGACACCAAAATGCCGTATTCATCGGAATAATAGTTGCCGGCGGTATCAATGATCATCCCGTTTTCGGGCGTGACTCCCCATTCTGCCAAAAAAGCCTTGAAATTGGGCTGACGGCTGTAATCATACTGCGCCGACGTATAGCACACCACGTTTTTACCGTTATTTTTGCTGACGTAATCGGAGAACAAATCCTTTTCGCCAAGCATCAAATCGGAAGCCGACGGCATTAAAACAGCCAATGCCACGTCGTCGGCAATTTCCTTGACCGGATAATCCTTATTGGTTTCAACGGTGTATTTGTTCTCTTCCAAAGCCTGCGAAAGGTAGGAAGCCAACTGCTCTGCCGTTTCATCGCCGCGGGTATACAGAACGATTTTCTGCTTGCGGCCGCCCAAAACGTCGCTGATCGCACCCGAAAGGGCGGTTTCGATCTTATTTGCAGTAACCTGATATTCCTGCGCCTGACCCTGCATAACCTCCATACTGTTATCGGTATAGATATCGCTGTAACCGATAACAGCGTAACGATCAGCCATTTTATCAGCCTGAATGATGATGTCACCGACCGATTTCAGTCCCTTACCCTGATACTGCTGGGCAAGTTGGGTGACCTCTTTTTGGCTGGCGAATTTTACGGTAATGTTTTTATTGTATTCATGATACTTTTTGATCAGGGTAACCGACTGCTCAAAGGGCGTCGTATCCGAAACAGCGGCCGAGTAATAGCAGTTCTGGTAAGAGATATTCTGCATATAGTAGGCATACTGATCCTCTGTGCAGGTGACTGTAACGGTGATCGGTTCCTTCACGTTTTTGATGAATTTCAGATTATCGGCGTTTAAGGTAGCCACCTTATCCTTGGAAAAATCGTAATTCATGTGGAAACGTTCGGAAAGAACGGGCATGGCAAACGCATTGATAACAATGATTGCCGCAATCAGCAAAGCGGTCGTAATCAGCGCAAAGCTACCGCGCTTGAGCAGGAATTGATTTTTCAGTTTCATTTCAAATACCCTCCTTACGACCAGCGCTTCTTTTCCAACATCCTAAAGCATAGGAACAGGAAAACAACGGTAAAGCTGAGCAGATAGATTATTATCGAATCGTAAATGAAGTAGAGGCGATTAT